>JABDQB010000252.1 GCA_013042495.1 Gemmatimonadota bacterium | reverse complement strand
CTCGTGGAGAGAGTTCGAGCGCGGCAGCCGTGATCGGCCCGCCGCGAGCTGCAGCGATCGCCCGAATTCCTGACCTGCGGAGTTAAGACGTGACTCGTGCCACCTTTGCTTCGATCCTCGTCCTGCTGCTCCCCGGGGCCAGCTATGCACAGCAAGCCCCCCAGGCTGCCGACATCGAGGTCGATGGCGTCACCTACAATGAGTCTGTCCCGCGGCCCGAAGAAATCCTCGGCTATGTCGTGGGTACCCGACACACGGAGCCGTATCGGGTCGTAGAGTATTTCCGGGTGCTGGCCGAGACCAACGATCGCGTTACCGTCGCGGAGCACGGACGAACACATGAAGACCGACCGCTCATTCACGCGGTCGTCACGTCTCCGCGCAATCACGCAAGGCTGGAGGACATCCGGGACGCCAATCGCGCTTTGTCCGATGCGCCCGCGAGTCTCGGACCGGGCGACCTCGAGATCATGCCGGCGGTCGTCGTGCTGGGATACAGTGTCCACGGCGACGAGGCGAGCGGTACGGAGGCGGCGCTCCTTACTCTCTATCACCTGGCGGCGGGCTCCGGCCAGGAGATCGCATCACTCCTCGACAGCCTCGTAATCCTGATCGACCCAATGTTGAATCCCGACGGGCGTGATCGATTTGTCGACTGGGTGAACCGCAATCGCGGGGCGACCCACACGGCGGACCCTCAGGACAGGGAGCATCGTGAGCCGTGGCCAGGCGGAAGGACGAATCACTACTGGGTCGATCTGAATCGCGATTGGCTCCCGGCCCGGCAGCCGGAGACGAGGGCACGGCTCAAGCTGTATCACGAATGGCGTCCTCAGCTTGTGGCAGACTTTCACGAGATGGGAGGAGACGCGACATACTTCTTCCAGCCCGGGATTCCGAGCCGGACGCATCCGAACACACCACTTCGGAATCAGGAGCTCACGGGAGACATCGCCCGGTACCACGCGCGAGCGCTCGACAAACTGGGCCAACTGTATTTCACGCAGGAAGTGTTTGACGACTTCTACTATGGGAAGGGATCTACGTACCCGGACGTGAATGGGGCTGTGGGGATTCTCTTCGAGCAGGCGTCATCCAGGGCCCTCGAGTCAGAGACCAACAACGGTTTGCTCCCGTATGCGCTGACGGTCCGAAACCAATTCGCGACCTCTCTCTCGACACTTCAGGCCGCCCGCGACCTTCGAATGGACCTGCTTTCCTTGCAGCGGGATTTCTACGCAGGAGCACCGGCATTCGCCGAAGAGAGGGGAGTGGGAGGTTACGTCCTGCCGCTCGATCAGAGCTTTGACAGAGCGCACCAGTTGGCCAGCCTGCTGCAGAGACACCGGGTCGCGGTACACGAACTGAACGTGCCGCTATCGGTCTCGGGGCGACGGTTCGAGCCCGGCCAGGCCCTCATCATCCCCGGCGGTCAGCCCCAGGCCCGATTGATCGACGCGATGCTGACCAGCCGAACCACCTTCGCGGACTCGATGTTCTACGACGTCTCCGCCTGGACGCTGCCGTTGGCTTTCGACCTGGAAATCCTGATCGTGGAGCGGACCGATCTGCCGTTAGGCCCGGAATGGTCGGCCCTGACTTCGGAGTCGTCGGCACCGGCGACTCTGGACCCGGAGGCCGTAGCATACGTGGTCGCTTGGGACGGTCTGGCGAGCGCGCGGTTCCTGGGTCACCTCCATGCTGCTGACCTTCAGGTCCGCCTCATGACTCGAGCATTCGCCCTCCAGACACGGGACAGTGTGAAGCGCTATCCCGCCGGAGCCCTGGTTGTCGCCAGTCGGCAGAACGGGATGACGCAGGAGGCGGTCATGACCCTGGTCTCCGAGTCGGCCCGGCTTGAGCGGATAGAGGTTCACTCCGCTATCTCGGCGCTGACGCCCGATGGCCCGGACCTTGGGGGTAGCAGCGCGATAGTCCTGTCTTCTCCGTCCATCGCGCTCCTCACCGGACCAGGAACCAGTTCGAGTCGAACCGGAGAGGTCTGGGACTTCTTCTCATCGTACCTGGGTGTCCCCATCTCGCTGCTAGACCTCGAACGGCTGGCGGTCGCTGACCTTGACCGCTACGACGTCGTCTTGTTTGCAGGCGGGGCGGCACCCGACTCGGCCCTCGCCCCGTTGGAGCCATGGATCCGGGCGGGCGGCCGCCTGATCACTGCGGGTAGCGCCGTCGACGACATAATCAAAGCGGGCTTTATCGAGTTGACGGAAAGGCCTTTCGATCTGGACTCCCTTACCGCTGGGGTCGCATGGGGCGACCGAAGGGCTGCTCGCGGGGC
>JABDQB010000247.1 GCA_013042495.1 Gemmatimonadota bacterium | reverse complement strand
GCCCCGGCCGGCACCGTGGACCTGTTCACCGACCTCGTTCAGCCGTTCCTGAAAGCGCCCCACCCCGACTTCCGTATCCAGGAAATGACCATCTACAACCTGGACGATGAGCTGGAGCAGGACGACGAGGTCACCAAGGCCTACAACAAGTCACTGCTCTACCTGGTCTCCCGAGCTTTCGAGGAGGAGACGCCCGAGAAGATCCTGGGCATGGAGAAATACAGCAAAACCGTCGAGCGCCGCATTCTGCCGCGGCTGACCATACATTACGCGCCCAGCCCACGGGTCACGATGAGTGAGACACACGGTGGTTTCGACAACGATCTGAAGACCATGAACCACGTGCTGAAGCGAGTTTGCGGCGGTGATCCCAGGAAACCGTTTACCGAGGAATCGCTTGATTACTGATACCAGCGGCCAACAATTGGGCTTCCGGTCGTCACCACGTGGGTGAGAGAAATTCCCTCCTCGCCTCACTCTAACCACACTACTGCCGCAATTTCGTGCAGCCATGGAGGGCACATGTCACGAACACTCCATTCGGACGGGCACCGTGACATGGTGTGTGCCTCCAACGATTTGAACAGCAGGTCTCCATCGGCTTTCGCCGGGGTTCGCGCCCAGGAGACAGGGGGTGGATGACCTGAACTACCATCCGATACCCCGTTCCTGCTGATCCCCTGCGGAACGGAGGCATCGGCTTCACCAAGGAGGGCAGAACCCATGCCAGTACGTGAAAGAGACTTCGCGGCCCTCAAAGAAGAGGTCGCCGTGCTCCGCGAGGAGCTTTCCAGATTCCGAATTCCCGGGCCCATGGTGGACCCGGCCCCCTTCCCGGGCGGCCCGGTCGTCGACCCGGTGCCCTGGGATACCCGCCCCGTCCCCTGGGACTGGCGCCAACCGCGCTGGCCGTTCCCGATTCCCCGCCCCGGCGATCCGGCCCCGTTCGACATCGCCCGGTTCCGGGTGGCGCTGGGGCTGGACCTGCGCGAGGTCGCCGGCCGCATCCTCGGCGTATCCGCGGCCAGGGTTAAGCTGGCGGACGTCAAAGCCATTCACCTCGGCGACATCATCGGGATCGATCCCGGCACGGTCGTCGATCCCGCGCCGGACGATGTCGGCCGCTGGACGCGCATCGATCCGCGCCTGGTCCTGAACCGACCGTGGCCGTGGCCGCCCGGCGATCCGCCGCCGTTCGACATCAGCCGCTTCAAGGCGGTCGAGAACATCGGCCTGATCGAGGCAGTGGCCAAGCTCAAGAACGTCGCGGCTTCGCGCGTTACGGTCGCCGACCTGGCCAAGATCAACGTGCGCGACCTGCTGGTCAAGTTCGCCGAGCTGCCGGAGCGCTGGGACGTCGATCCCGCACCGATCGACTACTCCCGCTACGCTTCCCTGCTGCGGCGCCGTGCCGACGTGGCCGATTTCAGCGTGCGGGAAATCTCCGCGATGGACGCCAATGAACTGCAGGCGACCGAGCACCGCATCAACGCCGAGATCACGCGCCTCGAAGCGTTGCGCGAACTCGTTCACAAGAAGATCGAGGGTCACGGTTGATGGCTGCAGCATCTGTCCTGGAGCCGATGGGGGGGACCCATGTCCTCCTCGTCGGCTACGAAGATCGCGACAACCTGGGTATTCGCTATTTGCTCTCGTCACTGCAAAGGTCGGGCTACAGCGGCGACATCGTCCGCTACAGCTCGGATCCCGCGCGCCTGATCGATCGGGCGCGCGAGGATCAACCGCTGGTGATCGGGTTCTCGCTGATCTTCCAGTACATGGCGCCGGACTTCGGGCAGGTCATTACCGCCCTGCGCGAAGCCGGTGTGGCCACACACATCACGATCGGCGGCCACTATGCCAGCTTCGACCCGGAGGAGATTCTGCAACGCATTCCCGGGCTGGACAGCGTCACACGGTTCGAGGGCGAGGTCACGCTGGTCGAACTGGTCGACCGCCTGGCCTCGATGCAGGACTGGCGGAACATCGCCGGCATCGCCTACCGCGACGGCAATGAGGTGAAGTGCAATCCCTTGCGCGCCCCGATCAGCAATCTCGACGAACTGCCTCGGCCGGACCGGGCCAGCTACGACTACGAGTCTGAACCACTGCCAACCGCGGCGATCCTCGGTTCCCGCGGCTGTCCCTGGGACTGCACCTTCTGCAGTATCCGGCCGTTCTACGAGGCCCAGGGCGGCACCCTGCGCCGCTTTCGGAAACCGGAGGAAGTTGTTGCGGAAATGCTCGAGCTCTATCAAGAGCGGGGAATCTATCTCTTCCTGTTCCAGGACGACGATTTCCTGGCGGGCAGCCGAAGGGCGCAGAAATGGGCCTGCCGGATCGCCGATGGAATCATCGACGCCGGCCTGGCCGGCAA
>JABDQB010000204.1 GCA_013042495.1 Gemmatimonadota bacterium | reverse complement strand
GCGCCCGATGGCCGTCCGCGGTCGCAGTCGCCCCGATCCCGTGCTCACGAGGTCCTGTTGTCGAACGGCTTGCCCGCTCAGTCGGTCCTCGCGGATCGATACCGAATCGAAGAGGAGATCGGCGAGGGCGGGATGTCGATCGTCTACCGGGCGCATGATCTGCGGCACGATCGCCAGGTAGCGGTCAAAGTCCTTCGCCCGGAGATCGCCGCCTCCCTCGGCGAAGATCGGTTCCAGCGTGAAATCGAGATCGAGGCTAAGCTCCACCACCCCAACATCCTGCAGGTCTACGACTCGGGAGCCACGGACGACTCCCTGTGGTTCGTCATGCCTCTCGTGGAGGGCGAGACTCTCGCGGACCGCCTGAAGCGCGAGGGACAGCTCTCGGCGGAGGACGCGACCCACATCGTCACCGACGTCGCGGACGCTCTCCAGTACGCGCACGACCGGGACATCGTGCACCGGGACATCAAGCCCTCGAACATTCTTCTCACTTCGGGGCACGCGCTGGTCGCCGACTTCGGCATCGCCCGCGCTCTCTCGCAGGCGGCCGACGAGACGCTGACCGCCACGGGGCTCACGGTCGGGACACCGGTCTACATGAGTCCGGAGCAGGCGGGTGGGGAGACTGTGGACCGTCGGGCAGACGTGTACTCCCTGGGATGCGTCCTGTTTGAAATGCTGGCAGGAGAGCCGCCGTTCCAGGGCGACAGCGCCCGCGCGATCCTCACCAAGCAGATGGTGGGGACGATCCCGTCGATCGAGGTCGCGCGAGCCGGCCTTCCGGTCCATTTCGACGCCACGGTCCGGCGGGCCCTCGCCAAGGATCCCGACGATCGCTTCGACACCGCGGCCGACCTGGCCTCGGCGCTCTCCGGCCACATTCTCCCGTTCGGTCCGGCATGGAAGCGACGGCAGCAGCGGCGCGGGCTGATCACCGCGGGGACGATCGTCGCTTTGGCCGTAGCAGGCTGGTTCGCCCTCCGCGCTCCGCCTGCCATAGCCCTGGACGCGAACCGGATCCTGGTCTTCCCCGTCAGCGATACGGACCTCCCGACGAGCGACGCCGGTACGGGCCTCGATGCGGCGGTACTGGTCATCACGGCTCTCGAGCACGCCCCCCCGCTAAAGTGGGACGACGGTTGGCGCTGGATGCTCCCCGAGCAGCGATCGGATCCGGCGCTTCTGACGCCGGACTCCGCGCGTGACATCGCCAGGTCGCTCCGGGCCCGGTTCTTCCTGGATGGTGAATTCCACTCACGCAACGACTCCGCCACGCTCTTCCTTCGGCTGAACGACGTGATCGGGGATTCGGTCTACGCCCGGGCCGTGGCCACCGGCCCGCTGGACGCGTCGGCATACTCGGCGATCACGCTCGCCGCGCTCACCGAGCTGCTGCCGAGCCTTATCGATCCGGGACGTCCTCCGCCGGACGTCTCCGCCGTCGCAGACCGGAAGCCGCCGGCGATCACGGCGTTCCTGCAAGGCGAGAGGGCCTACCGCAAGGCCCGTTACCCGGAGGCGCAGTCCCATTACGCAAGCGCGGTCGAACGGGACTCGTTGTTCGCGTTCGCCGCCCTGAAGGGGGCGCTCGCGGCGGAATGGACCCACGACTCGGCGGCGGTCGAGGGATTCCTGGGCGCCGTATCTCCGCGAGCGAACGAGCTCCCGGCGCGCTATGCCAGCTTCTACGACGGGATCAGCGCCTACGACGCCGGCATGGCGGACAGCGCGATCGCCGCGTTCCAGACGTCTCTGGAGCAGTCGCCGCGCTGGCCCGAGGCCCTGACAGCGCTCGGAGAGACCCACTATCACCTGATCCCGACGGGCGTGGCGTTGGCGGAATCCGTGGCGGAGGAGTACTTCCGGGCCGCCGCCGATGCGGACAGCGGATTCGTGCCGCCGCTCCTGCACCTGGCCGAGATCGCCATCCGGAAAGGCGACCTGGCGGCAGCC
Source organism: Gemmatimonadota bacterium (assembly GCA_013042495.1). Taxonomy (GTDB): domain Bacteria; phylum Gemmatimonadota; class Gemmatimonadetes; order Palauibacterales; family Palauibacteraceae; genus Benthicola. The sequence continues at coordinate 4,799 of JABDQB010000204.1, read as the reverse complement.
GACACGATCGTGCGGCGCTACATGGACGCGGATCCGACCTATGGGCAGGGGCAGCTCGACCTCATGCTTCGGTGCGCAACGGGCGGACCGACGAGCGTCGATTGGGAAGCGGAGGCGAACGGCCAGCCGCTAGAGACATTCCGAGCAGCGCGTGCCATGTCCGTCGGGATGTCGTTACCTGACTGCGCTCGGTCTGCCCTGGCCCCCCTGACCGCACGGCCGGCAGCGACCGCCGGCTTCGAATGGGGAGCGTTCCTGATGTACCAGAACGTCCTCATGGCCCTCGGCGAGTATGATGCCGTGCGAACGCTGCTGGAGCAGGCCGAAAGCACAGCCGCGCTCGGGGTGCCCTACCTGTACGTCATCGACGCGATCGCCGGCGCCCCGTTCGCTGACAGCGCCGCGGCGCAGGACGGATGGCTGCGGACGACGTTCGGAGAGAATTACCAGGAACTCCGCGCGCCGATGGCCCTGTGGGTGGCGTCGATCTGGAACGCGGAGGTCGGCGATACGACCCGCCTCGAGCACATCCGTGGAGCGCTGGAAGAGGTGGCCCGGGAGGCGGACGATCCACTCTGGCGGCGTCGTGGCGTACTGTTCGAAGCCGGCGCGGAGGCCGACCTGGCGCGCCTGAGAGGAGACACGGCTCTCGCGATCGAGGCCTACGGGAGCCTGATCCCGAGCGTTCGGTCCGCGAACTGGAATTGGGGGCTCGCCGACCCCCTGGCCGTCGAGCGCTTTCGCTACGCCGAGCTGCTGCTGGCCGTCGGCCGCTACGAGGACGCGATCGACGTGGCGTCGGTATTCGACTCGCCAGCCGCCGCTGTCTTCGGTCCGTTCATTCCGGCGAGCCTGGCGATTCGGCTGGAGGCTGCACGCGTCGCCGGGCTTACCCGCGAAGAGCGCCGGTTCCGCGAACGGCTCGAGAGGCTCGGCCGGTCAGACCTGCTTGGAGAGCCGCCGGCTCCCTGACCGGCGGCTCGGTCGCTTCAGCAGGAGCCGAACTTGCACGGCGGGGGACTGGGAGGATCGCCGCCCTCGAGGTCGTCGGGGTGCCGCCTCTCGATGACCCCGCGGGCCCACACGATCCATTCCTGGACCTCGTCGTCCCATGTGTCCTGGGCCATCACCCATTTGCCGAAATCCGCGTGCCACTGGTTGTAGTCATCCAACCACTTCTGATCGATGGGGCAATTGCAGGTGCCTCCACCGGCGCCGCGTCGCAGCTGAATGACGATCACGACGAGAACGACCAACATCATGAACATGAGAAGAGTGAGAGTGTCCATAAGGTCTCCTTGTGGACGTGAAACGACCCAACACTGCCGGCATCGATGCGCGACGGTGTCGAACTCAGGGCTCTGTGTGGGATCCGATCCAGTCTAGCCGAAACGTTGGGGACTGTCACCCCCCGATCTCTGACGCGGACGGAGGTGAGGACCGAAGCGGTCCGGGCTTAGCGCCCCCAGTTCAGCTCCCCGACGCGGTCACCACGAGACGGCGCGAGCCGCCGCGATCGCGGTGCTCGCACAGGTAGATGCCCTGCCAGGTGCCGAGGTTCACGTGACCCTTCGTGATCGGGATCGAGACCGAGCTTCCCATCAGCGAGGCCTTGATATGCGCGGGCATGTCGTCCGGTCCCTCGGATGTGTGCAGGAAGTACGGTTCTTCCTCGGGGACCGCCTGGTTGAAGTACGCTTCGAAGTCGTCGCGTACCGTCGGATCCGCGTTTTCGTTGACCGTCAGGCTGGCGGACGTGTGCTGGATGAAGACGTGGAGAATGCCAGCGCTGATCCGGCTGATCTCCGGCATCTCCCGCGCGATCATCTGAGTGATGAGATGGAAGCCGCGCGGAAACGCAGGCAGTGTGATTTCCCGCTGGAATGTCTTCAATTCGCTCTCCTGCCCAGCTGAGCTGCTTGAGTCGAGTCAACGTGGCTCGCTGTGCCGCATCGTAGGCCACGTTTGAGGCTCTGATGTTCTGGGAAGATATCTTCCCAGAACTGGTTTCACCCTTTCATAGGATATGCACCCATGAGGAGATACGCAGGTCTGATGTTCGACATCGAACGGACGATCCTTCGCATCATGGGAGAGCAGGCGGAGTTGCGACCACACGGGGTCCACGCTTACGAGCTGGCTGACCTACTTCTCGAGGAGAAGAAGGCGATTCCCGCCGACGAGACCATTCCGAAGGTCCTGCGGGCCAACGGCACGATCTACAAATTGATGCATCGCCTCGGCAGGATCGGAGCGGTCACCAGCAGCTGGGAGGAGCCGGAGGTGGCTCTGGCCGCAGGCCGCCCTCGGCGCCGCTACTACGTCCTGACCGAGAACGGTCGCGCGCGCGCCGCCAACCTTCGAAAGCGGCATGAGAGGCATCTGCGATTCCGCCTGCCGGAAACAGATCCGCGGACCTTCGGGTAACAGCCTTCATGAGTGACTCTTCGTACCGAGCGGCACTACGATGAGACGAACCGCGCACTGCATCGGCCTCCTGGCGCTGGTAGCCGGTTGCGCCTCCGCCGCTGATCCAGGTCCTGATTCGTCCCCCGACTCCGCACCCGAAGACGTGGTCTGCGCTCGAAATGCCACCGTCACCGTACACGTGGACAATCGGAGTTCGATGGACCTGCGGATCACATTCGGATCATACCGACCGGCAAGACCCGCCGACGGATTCTCGCGGACAACGTATCAAATCGCGCGCTACTATCTCCAGCGGTCGATCCGACTCGAAGTGCTGCGCGGAGGCATGCAGATCGGCGGGCCCGCGACGATTCAGACCGAACCCGTGTTCTGCAATGCGGCCACCCTGGTGATCGGCTCGCGGCCCGAGTACAGCGTCTTTTACGGGGATGAGATCTTCTCACCGGGGGACCTTCTGGAAGCCGACAGCGCGGAGGTAGCAGCGGACAGCGTAAAGCCGAAAGCCCGCACCCGGGGCACGGGCTGGTAAACGGCCGCTAGGCGTTCGATCGCTTCTGAAGGCGTCTTCGCGCCAGCGAGGCACTGCCGACGACTCCGGCCCTGGATCCGAGCTCCGCTTGCCGGACCTCGAGTCGCTCCGCGAAGATCGGGATCGCGCCCGCCTCCACGGCCGACGCCACGGCATCGACGAGGAACGGATTTCCGTCCACGACTCCGCCGCCGAGGACGATGCGCCTGGGATTCAGGGCGTGCACAAGGCCGACGGCGGCTGACCCCAGGTAACGGCCCGTCTCTTCGAGCAACTCCTTCGCCAGCGGGTCGCCATCCGCCGCGGCTTGGCTAACGACGATCGCCGTTACTTCGCCCTTCCCCGCCGCGTCCACCATTCCGAGGCCGGCCTCCGGGTCCGCCTCGATCGCCTCGCGAGCGCGGGCCGCGATCGCCCAACCGCCGGTATAGGCCTCGATGCAGCCTCGGCGACCACACGTGCAGAGGCGTCCTTCCGCCACGAGCGTGGCATGTCCCAGTTCGCCGGCGACACCTCGATCCCCTGTCAGAAGCTCACCGCCGCTCACGATTCCACCGCCGACCCCCGTCCCCACGAAGAGGACGACCAGGTCGTCGATTCCGCGCCCGGCTCCATGTTGCCACACGCCCCAGGTGATCGCCCGGACGTCGTTCTCGACCACGACCGGCAGCCCGAGCACCTGCTCGAGCCGGTCTGCCAGCGGGAAGTCCCGCCATCCCAGGTTGGGAGCCGATCGGACAGAGCCCGTCGCGGAGTCGACCTGTCCGGCTACGCCCACCCCGACGGCCCCGATCGCCGACATGTCCGGGGCGCAGGCATGCACCGAGCGCACGATGTCGGCCACCGCCTTCGACGGCCCCCCATCGACGTCCGTCGCTGTGCGGTGGGTGCCGACCACGCGGCCATCGAGATCCACGACCGCCGCCTGGATCTTGGTGCCGCCGAGATCTACTCCGACCGTCAGCTCTTTCTCTTTGGGAGCCACGCGCTCTTCCGATTTCAGGGATTTCCTGTGGTTGGCCGCCTGCAAGGTGGCAAAGTAGCTTGAGACCCAGACAAAATCACGTGCCTCCTGGAGGGTATGGCCATGCGCCTTGTCCCCATTCTTGCGGCTGCCTTCGCGGTAGCCTCGTGCGCCCCCGACGAGCCGGCTGCTGGGCCATCCTCCGACGACGAATCTGCACCGGAGTGCTGCACGGTCACCGTCCGCGCGACGGTTCCGGAGGGTACAGGAACGGTCTATCTCTCAGGCAACGTCGCCGACCTCGGGCCATGGGAGCCCGACGGGCTCGCGATGACTGGAGACGGAGTGGAGAGGATCACCGTGGTGCAGGCTCCGCGTGGCGCGGATTTCGAGTACAAGTTCACGCTGGGCAAATGGGACAACGAGGCGCTCGGCCCTGACGGCGTGGTTCCCGACAATCATCGGCTCGTCATCGAGGGCGATGTCGAGACGACGCACGAGATCGCGGCGTTCAAGGACCCGATGGCGTGGATCGAGGACTGGCAGGGCTCCGGGGTGGAGGGCCAACTCATCTACTGGACAGACGTCGCATCCGAATTCCTCGGGCCGACGCGGCACGTCGAGATCTGGCTTCCGCCGGGCTACGACGCCGATGGTCCAGCCCGCTACCCCGTTCTCTACATGAGCGACGGCGAGAACATCGTCGACCCCCGTATCGCAAATACAGGCGTGGACTGGGGCATTGATGAGTCGATCGTCCGTCTCTCGGCAGAGGGCACTATCCCTCCGGTCATCGTCGTGGGCGCATGGAGCACCGACGAACGGGGCCCCGAGTACTCTCCCTGGCACCGCGGCCCCGAGTATGCCCGCTTCCTC
>JABDQB010000238.1 GCA_013042495.1 Gemmatimonadota bacterium | reverse complement strand
CGGTGACGTGGGAGAACGACCTCGTGGAGGACCCGATCCCGAGCGTGAGCGCCGTCGAGGTCGAGCCGGCGCGCGTGCCGATACCGTGGCTCTCGCTGCCCCTCCTGGTTCTCGCGGCCGTGCTTCTTGCCCGGGGCCTGCGCGCCGAGAAGCGAGGACCGGCGATCGCCCTCTCGCGGGTCGTGCTCGCGGCGGCGCTGGCGGTCGGTCCGATGGTCCAGGGGGCCCTCGCCGTGCCTGGCTCGGCAGGCCGCACGCCGTCCGAGAGACAGGCCCGCCGTATTCTCTCCGGCCTTCTGCCGAACGTGTACCGGGCCCTCGAATACAGGCAGGAAGAGGCCATCTACGACCGGCTCGCCGTGAGCGTGACCGGTGAGACGCTGACCGAGGTCTACCTGGAGCAGCGCCGCGCGCTGGAGATGGAGGAGCGGGGAGGGGCTCAGGCCCGGGTGGAGACGGTCGAGGTGCAGGAAGCAGGGACGATAGAAAGGGCCGGCGATGGCTTTTCCGTGCGCGGCGAGTGGACGGTGGGAGGGATGGTGACGCACTTCGGGCATCGGCACTTCAGACAGAATCGATATGACGCCCACGTGGGCATCGTGCCCGTGGATGGGATCTGGAAGATTCGTTCGATCGAAGTCCTGGAACAGGAGCGTTTGAGATGAGGTTGATCCGGGAACCGCTCGTGCAGTTCACCGTCCTCGGGGCCGCGTTGTTCCTGGTCTGGGCGGTCGCGAGCGATCTGTTCGCCGTGGACGAGTCTCGCCGGATCGTGATGGATGAGGCGGAGATCGAGTTCCTGGCCGATGGGTGGCAGCGTCAGTGGCAACGGCTGCCAACGACCGACGAGTTACAGGGCCTGGTCGACGCCAGGGTCAGGGAAGAAGTGCTGTACCGTGAAGCGCAGGCCATGGGGCTGGATGTGAACGACCTCGTCGTCCGGCGGCGCATGGTGCAAAAGATGGATCTTCTGTCGCAGGACCTGGCGCTCCTGGTCGATCCCACGGATCAGGAGCTGCGCGCGTTCTTCGCCGAAAGACCCGATGACTACACGGTGCCGCCACGCATCAGTTTCAGCCACGTCTACTTCAACGTGGACCGGCGAGGGGCAGCGGTCTTCGAAGACGCGGAACGGGTCCTGGCTCAGCTTCGTTCCACTACTCCCCAGCCCGAGCGGGCTCCCGACCTGGGCGACCGTTTCATGCTGGCGTACGACTACCGGTTGCAGGCTCCCGCGGAGGTACAGCGATCGTTCGGATCTGGCTTTGCCGAGGAACTGCTTGGCCTGGAGAACGGCTGGCAGGGACCGATCGGCTCAGGGTACGGGGTCCACCTGGTGAACATCACGGAGCGGGTGGAGAGCAGGGTCCCCGCGTACGAGGAAGTCAGGGATCGCCTCGTCAACGACTTCAACCGAGTGCGCCGGGACCGGGCCAACGAAGCCCTGTACGAGGGGCTGAGCGAGGGGTACACGATCGAGATCGACGAGACGGCCATCGAGGCTCGGGCTCTGGCAAGGTAGACGTGCTCTTGCCGCATCGCTCATCGATGCTGTGGCGACGACGTTCGCTCTCATGGCTCCTCGGGACGGTCCTGCTGCTCGGCGGGGTCGCACCGCAGGCTCGGGCCCAGGCGGAAGCGGAAGACGACGAGCCCGCCCTGTTCGATCCGAACGGTGACTTCCGTTTGCGTATCGAGCAGGACTGGGATTCGCGCCAGGGCGATGGTACCGAACGTGACGACCGGTTGCGCCTGCGGTTCCGACTGCGAGGAGGCCTTCGGGTGAACCTCAGCGACCGGTGGTCGGCCCGCGTGCAGGTACGCAGCGGGCCGCACAAGTCGCAGCAATCGCCCCACATCACCATCTACGACTTCGACGGCGGCGCAAGCGGACCGTGGGAATTCAACTTCGACTACTGGTACCTGTCCTACCGGACGGAGGAGTTCGAGGTATGGGCCGGGCGGAACGAATTGTCGTTCATGCACCAGGATGATCTCTTCCTCATCGACAACATCACCTTTGCGGGGGTCGGCGGATCGTACCGCCAGGAACTCGGCGAAGGCGCCCTCACCCTGGCAGCCAACTATGTTGCGCTGCCGGCCGGCATGAGGGACTTCTCGGGCACCAGCCTCATCGGGCAGGTGGCCTACGAACGCGACTGGAAGTCCGTGGGCTTCACGGCTGCGACGGGGGCGTTCGTCAGTCGGGCAGATCCCGACGATCCGGCCGGCGAGCTGCTGCTTACCCAGAACAACACCCGCGATTACGATCTGATAAACGTGCAGCTGCAATTCCGCGCTACCGCGTTTGACCGGCCTCTGCGCCTCGGGGCAGACTACAGCCACAACTTCCGGGACTACGGTGCCGCGCCTGCCGGCACCTTCAGCGAGTTCCACCAGGATCACCGGGATGGCTACGTGGTCGAAATGTTGTGGGGCCGGAGCGGCAATGCCCGCGATTGGCAGATCGGATACTACTATTCACACGTGGAGGCGCTGGCGGCCAACAGCTCCTACATCCAGGACGACTGGGCACGCTGGGGCACCGCGACCCAGTCGCGCCTGACCAACATGAAGGGCAGCGAATTCCGGGTGCTCTATACCATCGCGCCCAGACAGAATATTTTTGCCCGTCTGTTCTTTGTCGATGCCGTCGACCTGCTGCAACCGGGCGATATCGCGCTGGAAGATGGCAAGCGCTTCCGTCTCGAGTACAACATCGCTTTCTGAGGAATACGTTGGAAAGAGACCCCCGCGCGCTACGGTCGCCACCTGCGGCAACTATGGCGCTGCGGTTAGAATGCCAGGGATCAAGAGATCATCGCAACAGAAGGATCTTCCATGAATCGGCTTACCGCAGGTGCAGTTGTCGTGACGTTCGCTTTGTTGCTTCTCGCCCTTCCGGCAACCGCCCAGGACTTCGGGAACGCCGAGGAATTCGCGGCAGGAACGCTGAAGAACAAGGAGTACTCTCCCTATGCCGGGCGCGGGTACCCGACGCAGGTGTTCTGGGGAGACACGCATCTGCACACGAACCTCTCCGTGGACGCGGGGATGTTCGGGAACCGGCTCGGACTCGAGGAGGCGTACCGGTTCACGCGCGGCGAGGAAGTGATCTCGTCCACCGGCGTGCGGGCCAAGCTCTCCCGGCCACTCGACTTCGTGGTGGTGGCAGACCATTCGGACGGATACGGCATGTTCGCCAAGATCGTGTCCGGCGACCCGGAGCTCATGCAGAACGAGACGGCCCGCCGATGGAACCGCATGTTCAACGAGGGCGGTCAGTCCGCGGTGGATGCGACGCTCGAGTTGATCGACCTGTTCTCCAAGGGCCAGATGCCTTTCCCCATCAACGCTCCGGAGTCCATCGGTCCGGTGTGGGAGGACGTCCTGGATGCAGCAGAGCGATACAACGAACCCGGCGTCTTCACTGCGTTCATTGGATACGAGTGGACGTCACTGGCCCCTCCCGGCAACAACCTGCACCGGGTGCTCGTTTACCGGGATGACGCTTCCCGCGCAGGCCAGAAGCTGCCGATGACGACGGAGGCCAGCATCGACCCCGAAGACCTCTGGGTCTACATGGCCGACTACGAGACGAGGACCGGCGGCAAGGTGCTGGCGATCCCGCACAACGGGAACCTGTCGAACGGGATGATGTTCGCCCTGGAGGACATGGACGGGAACCCGCTCACGCGGGCCTACGCAGAGACGCGGGAGCGCTGGGAGCCGGTATACGAGGTGACCCAGATCAAGGGCGACGGCGAGGCGCACCCGCTGCTGTCGCCGGACGACGAGTTCGCGGACTACGAGACCTGGGACCTGGGCAACCTGAACCTGAGCGAAGCCAAGACCGAGGAGATGTTGCAGCACGAGTATGGCCGTTCGGCCCTCAAACTGGGCCTGCAGCTGGAAGCTGAGATCGGGGTGAATCCGTTTCAGTTCGGGATGATCGGGTCGACCGACTCTCACACGTCCCTCCCTGCCGTCGAGGAGGAGAGCTTCTTCGGCAAGCACTCCGGGAACGAGCCCAGCCCGGAACGCGCGACACACGTGTCGATCGGGGCGCCGGACGGCAGCCTGGCGTTCATGGGCTCGGATATGGCTTCTTCCGGCTACGCCGCCGTGTGGGCGACCGAGAACACGCGCAAGGCGATCTGGGATGCCATGATGCGCCGCGAGGTTTACGCCACGACCGGTTCCCGCATGCTGATCCGGTTCTTCGGCGGGTTCGAATTCACGGAGGCTGACGCGCTCAGCCGGTTCCCCGGACAGGCTGGCTACTCCAAGGGCGTCCCGATGGGCGGCGAGTTGTCAGCCGCGGACGGGCGGACGCCGTCGTTTCTCTTTGCGGCGCTGAAGGACCCGTACGGGGGCAATCTGGACCGGATCCAGGTGGTGAAAGGCTGGCTGGACTCCAGCGGCGAGCTGCGCGAGCGGGTGTACGACGTGGCGGTGTCCGACGGACGTGAGATCGGATCGGACGGACGGGCCCGGCAGGCGGTGGGCAACTCCGTGGATGTCGAGAACGCCACCTGGCTCAACACGATCGGCGATCCCGAGCTCATCGCGGTGTGGGAGGACCCCGATTTCGACGCCTCGGAGAGAGCCTTCTACTACGCCCGGGTGATCGAGATTCCGACCCCGCGCTGGACGGCCTACGACGCGTTCCGCTTCGGCATCGACATGCCGGACGACGTCGAGATGACGACCCAGGAGCGTGGCTACACGTCGCCGATCTGGTATTCACCCTGATCTCGAGTGGCTGACGTGATGCTCGAACCCCGCTGGGGCGGGGGGCCTTAGTCAGGACTGAAACCGGATTCCAAGCCTGCGGGTGATCCGGTCGAGTGTCCGGTCCAGCGTCCAGATGCCGATTCGCCCCAGCATCGCCGACGCCAGCAGGTGAGCGTCGACCCACCCGATACCCGATCCGTCCAGTTCCCGGCGATCGATGAGGGCGAGAACCTCCGAGTGATCTGCCACTGGAGGGCAGGGCAGCGCCTCGAGGAGCCCGAGGAGCTGCGCTCTTTCCGAGAGCCGGCCGCACGCGATCTCTCCGATCACGAACGGATGACACCACACGAGGCCCGCTTCGAGTCGCGCCCCAAGATCAGGGTTACCCCGCCGAAAATGGTCGACCCATACGGACGTATCGACCAGCATCACGACGACGGTCGCCGGCGCCGAACCGGTTCGAGATCTTCCTGAGTCGCGCCAAGTGCCGCCAGACGACGGGCGCTCTCGCGTGCGATCAGCGCCTCCAGCCCCGCGTGTACCACGGCGGTCTTCCCCTTGAGGCCGCTCAGGCGCTGCGCCTCGGTCACCAATTCGTCGTCCAGGTTCAGCGTCGTTCTCATGCACATCAATATGTATATTTCATGCATATCTGCAAGGGTGACGGGGATGGGCCCCGGGCCGACTCGATCTCTCCGGCGAGATTCGCAGGTGCGCTCAACTCCGGATCATCCGGACTTCTCTATTTCACGTCGGGCACACCACTCACTACATTGGGTACGTT
>JABDQB010000233.1 GCA_013042495.1 Gemmatimonadota bacterium | reverse complement strand
CGCGCGAGCGCAAACGGTACAAGCAGTACATCCGTGTCTTTCTCAGACAGTACCAGCTGCCGGAAACCTGTCACCGATGCCACGGCGCCCGACTGCAACCGGAGGCGCTGCACGTCCACGTGGGGGGACTCGATATCGCCGCGGCGGCCGCCCTCAGCGTGGAAGAGCTCGGGGACTGGCTGACCGCTCTGGACCTGCCGCCGTTCGAAGCACGTGTCTCGGAGACCATCGTGCGGGAACTCGGGGATCGATTGGAGTTCATGTCATCCGTCGGCCTGGGTTATCTGTCCATGGATCGGCAGTCCCGGACCCTGTCCGGCGGAGAAATGCAGAGAATCCGGCTGTCCGGAAGCCTCGGGAGCCGCCTGGTGGACACGCTGTACGTCCTGGATGAACCGACCATCGGCCTGCACTCACGGGACGTCGAGAGGTTTCTCGGGGTACTGCTGCAACTGAGGGATCGGGGCAACACGGTGCTCGTTGTAGAGCATGAGACTTCTGTGATGCGTCAGGCGGACCGGGTCCTGGAACTTGGTCCCGGGGCGGGTGAGCACGGGGGAGAACTCGTGTTCGACGGTTCCTTTGACCGGCTCTCCAGGGCAGATACGGCTACGGGCCGGGCGCTGCGCGAACGCATTCCGCCCATGCGGCGATCGCCCGGGCCGCCCGTGGCGTGGCTGCGACTGAAGGGAGCGACGCTCCACAACGTCCGGGATCTGGACGTGGCGATTCCGCTGGGTCGATTCACGGTGGTCACGGGTGTATCCGGCTCCGGGAAGTCGACGCTCGTGCACGACATCCTCTACCGTGCCCTGGAGAAGGTGGTACGCGGCCGTTCGTCGGCCCGCCGGCACCTGGGGGAGGCCGCAGGGGAATGGGAATCCCTGAGCGGGGCGGAGCTTCTCCAGGAGGTCGTTTTGGTCGATCAGAGCCCGATCGGCCGCACGCCGCGTTCCAACCCGATCACCTACATCAAGGCGTACGCTGAAATACGCCGCCTGTTCGCCGAACAGTCCGAAGCGCGGCGCCGCGGGTACTCGGCCGGCCACTTCAGTTTCAACGTGCCGGGTGGACGGTGCGAAGCCTGTAAGGGGGCAGGCGAGGAAGTCGTGGAAATGGTCTTCCTGGCGGACGTGGCCATGCCCTGCGAGGTGTGCGAGGGACGCCGATTCAAGGCTGAGACCCTCGAGGTACTCTACCGCGGGCGCAGCATCCGGGACGTGCTGGATCTGACCGTCGACGAGGCCATCCGGTTCTTCATCCGGCAGGACCGGCTGGGACAGGCGCTCTGGCAGCTTCAGAGAGTCGGGCTTGGCTATCTGCGGCTCGGCCAATCCGCCACGACGCTTTCCGGAGGGGAAGCGCAGCGGCTCAAGGTGGCTCGCGAGCTGGCCCGCAGGTCATCCGGGAAGCAGCGCATGTACATCCTCGACGAGCCGACGGTCGGGCTGGGGCTGGGTGAGATCGAGCGGTTGCTGGGGGTGCTGCAGCAGCTCGTGGAAGGCGGAAACACCGTCGTCGTGGTGGAGCATGATCTGGACGTGATCGCCGCTGCCGACTGGATCCTGGATCTTGGACCGGAAGCGGCCGAAGCCGGGGGACGCATCGTGGTAGCCGGGCCGCCGGCGGACGTGATGGCGGCGCCCGGGTCGCACACCGGTCGTCACCTGGCGCTTCACCTGCAGGCCGCCCGGACGGAAGCGGGTGCCTCCGGGTCACCGCCCGATTCCAGCGCGCGGGTGGGGTGAGTAGAACACGTGCCTGAAGTCTCAGTCCTGCTTCCGTGCCGGAACATGCGCCCCTGGCTGCCTCAGTGCATCGAGAGTCTCGAGGCACAGTCTCTCCGCGACTACGAGGTCGTTGCCGTAGACGATCGGTCCATCGACGACACGGCGGTCCTTCTGAGCCAGTGGGCTTCCAGGGACGACCGGGTCAGGGTCTTCACACGCGCGCCGGCGTCCGGGGCACGACTGCCGGACCAAGCGTCCGAAGACGGTTTGCTCTCGGCCCTCGATCTGGCCGTGGCGGCGGCTCGCGCGCCCCTGTTGGCAAGGATGGACGGAGACGATATCGCTGACCCCCTGCGCCTCGAACTCCAGCATGACCTCCTCTCGGCCCGGCGGGATCTGGCGGGGTGCGGGACGGCGGTAGAGCTGTTTCCGCCGTCGGAGGTCGGAGATGGCTATCGGCGCTACGAATCGTGGCTGAACGGGTTATCCGATCCTGAGACACTGCGCCGCGACCTGCTCGTGGAGTGTCCGGTCGCCCACCCGACCCTGATGATCCGGCGCTCCGTCCTGTTCGGCCTCGGCGGATACCGCGACCGGGGTTGGCCGGAGGACTACGACCTGATCCTGCGGCTACACGCCGCGGGCATGCGCATCGCGAACCTCTCCCGCCCATTGCTGCGCTGGCGGGTGCGTCCGGACCGGCACTCGCTCACCTCGGATCGCTATTCGCCCGAGGCGTTCCGGCGCTGCAAGGTCCATTTTCTCGACCAGGCCTTCCTTCCCTCCGGCCGGCCTCTCGTGGTGTGGGGAGCGGGCAAGGTCGGGAAGCCTCTGGCTCGCGAGCTTCTGCGGCAGGGTCGGCCGGTCTGGGCGTTCGTGGACCTCGACGCTCGGAAGATCGGGCAAGAGATCCACGGAGCGCCCGTATTGGACCCGGACGGATTCGAAGCCCTGCTGCGGGACTGCGATCCCTACGTACTCGCCGCCGTCGGCTCGCCGGGCGCCCGCAGCGAGATCCGCCAGGTACTGGACACCCTCGGGCGACGCGAAATCGACGACTATCGTGTCTGCGCGTAGGCCACCGAGCCGAGATTCTGCCGTTTGCGCATCACCGCGCTACCTTGGGCGACTGCATTCACGAGCACTGGAGGAGATCGAGATGGCAAGACCGAGGCACAGCAGGTGGGCAGCATCGATGCTCGTCCTGGCCCTCGTAGAGGCCGGTTGCGCGTCGGGTGGCACCACGACCCGGGCTGTGGATCCGGCGAGCCCGAGCGGCGAAGAGAGCGCCGCCGCAGACCGGCAGCTTCTGAATGGCACGCCGAACGGTGCCTGGGAGTCGTCGTACGAGCCGCTCGCCTCCGGTCCGGTGCTGATTCGCGGCGGGACCGTAATGACGGCGGCCGGCGAGGAGATCGAGGACGGCGATGTGCTGCTCGTCGGCGGCCGAATCGAGGCGGTTGGGGTCGGGCTGGATGCCCCCGCGGGAGCGATGGTCGTCGACGCCTCCGGTCGATTCATCACCCCCGGAATCATCGACACGCACTCCCACCTCGGCGTCTATCCTTCGCCATCGGTGGAGGGGATGGGAGAGGGCAACGAGGCCACCAATCCCGTGACCGCCGAGGTGTGGGCCGAACATGGGGTCTGGCCTCAGGACCCGGGATTCTGGCGCGCCCTGGCCGGAGGAGTGACGACTCTGCAGTCCTTGCCGGGGAGTGCCAATCTGATCGGTGGACGCGGCGTGACGCTGAAGCTGGTCCCCGGACGCGGCGTGACGGACATGATGTTTCCCGGCGCCCCGATGGGACTGAAGATGGCGTGCGGCGAGAACCCGAAGCGGGTGTACGCGAGCACCGGTCCGTCCACCCGGATGGGCAACGTGGCCGGCTACCGCGAGGCGTTCATCAAGGCAGACAGCTATCGTGCGAAGTGGGACGAGTGGCTCGCGGGGGACCGGAAATCCGACCGACCGGATCGCGACCTGGAGCTTGAGACACTGGCGGAAGTCCTTCGCGGGAACATCCTGATCCAGAACCACTGCTACCGGGCGGACGACATGCTCACGATGCTCGAGCTGTCGCGCGAGTTCGGGTTCTCGATTCGTTCGTTTCATCACGCGACGGAGGCCTACAAGATCCGCGACCGTCTCGCCGAGGAAAACGTGGGAGCCTCCGTGTGGGTGGACTGGTGGGGCTTCAAGATGGAGGCCCTCGACGGCATCCCGCAGAACCTGGCCCTGCTGTCCGACGCGGGAGCGCGCGCGATCCTGCACACGGACAGTGGACTCGAGATCCAGATCATGAACCAGAACGCGGCCCGGGCCATGTACGCGGGGAGGAGGGTGGGCCTCGAGGTAAGCCGTGACGATGCGCTGCGCTGGATCACCATCAATCCGGCCTGGGCGCTGGGCATCGATGGCGAGACGGGCTCCCTGGAATCGGGGAAGGCGGGAGACGTGGTCGTCTGGTCGGGCGACCCGTTCAGCGTGTACAGTCGGGCCGACCAGGTGTTCATCGACGGCGCGGTGGTCTACGACCGGTTCCGCTCACAGGGGAATCCGACGAGTGATTTCGAACTCGGCATTCTGCCCGAAGCGGGCCGGGGAGGTGGTCGATGAGCGCCCGGGGCAAGCTCTTCGGACGCTGGCTGCGGCTCGCGACCCTGGTCGCGTGTCTCGCGGGTTTCCCGGCCGGAGCGGCGGGGCAGGACCTGGCAGTGACGGGGGGTACCGTGCACACCGTCACGGGTGATGTACTGGAGGGAGCGACGGTACTGGTCCGGGACGGGGTCATCGCAGCCGTCGGAACCGACGTCGAGGTACCCGCGGGCGTACCGACCCTGGACGCAACGGGGCGTATCGTCACGCCCGGCCTGTTCGACGCCACCACGTCGCTCGGCCTGGTCGAGGTGGGCATGGTGAGCTCGACGGTGGATGCTCGTCTGGAAGGCGACCCGGTGCGCGCGGCTTTCGACGTGGTGGATGGCATCAACCCCCGTTCCGTGTTGATCCCGGTGAACCGTGCCGCCGGCTTGACCACGGCGCTGTCGGCTCCTGCTGGAGGCCTGATTTCGGGGCAGGCCGCGATCATCGATCTCGCCGGTTCATCGGTGGACGAGATGGTCGTGCGCACCCGCGCGGCGATGGTGGCCAACTACAGCGCGGGGGCGGCTGGAGGGGCCCGCGGGGGCGCAACGCTTCGCCTGCGCGAGGTTCTGGAGGACGCCAGGTTCTGGCACGATCACCGGGCAGATTTCTCGGCCGGCCGCACCCGGGAACTCTCGGCGTCCCGGCTGGATCTCGAGGCCCTGGGGCCCGTACTGGCCGGCCGGATTCCACTCATCGTCGGCGTTCACCGGGCGAGTGACATCGAGGCAGTGCTGCGCATCGCCGACGAGTACGGGCTCGATCTCCTGATTTCCGGGGGGTCGGAGGCATGGATGGTCGCCGACCGGATCGCCTCTGCGGGGGTGCCCGTGATCCTGAAGCCTCTTAACAACAGCCCGGCTGGTTTCGATCGTCTCGGGTCGCGATTCGACAACGCTGCCCTTCTCCATCGCGCGGGAGTGGAAGTGATCGTCGGGAGCTTCAACTCGCACAACGCTCGCTGGCTCCTCCTGGAGGCCGGAAACGCGGTGCGGTTCGGACTGCCGTGGGATGCCGCTCTTCGAGCCGTTACCCTCGCGCCGGCAGAGGCCCTCGGGGTCGCCGACCGGTACGGCTCGCTGGAACCCGGCAAGGTCGGAAACCTGGTTGTATGGACGGGAGATCCGTTCGAACTGTCGACGGAGGCTGAGGCCGTGGTGATACGCGGTGAAGCCACCTCGCTCGACCACCGTCAGCTCCAGCTATTCCGGCGCTATCGAGACGCGAACGGGCAGCATCAGCAGTCCATGGAAGACGGTTTCTGATCCGGCTCCGGCGCTTCCAACCGGCCCCCGCGCGATCGTCGCCGAACGGTCGCGCGGGGGTCCCCAAACGGCTATATTTCCCCGGCTAATCCTAGGATGCGCAGGCGGCCCCGGGGGCCGCCAGGTGCGGGTACACGGCCGGGCTTGCCCGGCCGTCCTCGCGACGATGTGAGACGCCGAGAGCGAGCCTCCGTCGGGGCTGCCAAAACCACCCTTCCGTGACGGGCGAATGGAAACGACTGAACGAACAGAGCGCGTAGAGCTGAGACTCCTCGAGGACGAGATGAGAGAGTCGTTCATCGACTACTCGATGAGCGTCATCGTGCAACGGGCCCTGCCCGACGTGCGCGACGGGTTGAAGCCCGTGCACCGCAGGATTCTGTACGCCATGCACGAGCTCGGCCTGTCCCCGAATCGGCCGTACAAGAAGTGTGCGACGGTCGTGGGTGATGTGCTGGGTAAGTACCACCCGCACGGAGACTCGGCGGTGTACGACTCGCTCGTTCGAATGGTGCAGGAATTCTCGCTCCACTATCCGCTGGTCGACGGGCAGGGGAACTTCGGATCGATCGACGGCGATGCGGCCGCGGCGTACCGGTATACGGAGGCTCGCCTGGCTCCGCTCGCCAACGAGATGCTGGCCGACATCGACAAGGAGACCGTCGATTTCGCGCCCAACTTCGACGATCGTCTCGAGGAGCCGACCGTCCTTCCGTCCAGGCTCCCGAACCTTCTGGTGAACGGATCGTCGGGTATCGCCGTCGGGATGGCCACCAACATCCCGCCTCACAATCTTCGCGAGATCGTCGCGGCCTGCGAACGTCTGATCGAGGATCCGGATACCCCCGTCGAAGAGCTCCTGGAGTACGTCCCGGGACCGGACTTTCCGACCGGAGGTCTGGTCTACGGAAGGACCGGAATCCGCGAAGCGTATACCACGGGACGGGGTCGCGTGGTCATGCGCGCGCGGGCCCATGTCGAGGATCGGCCGAGCGGAGGCGAGCGACTGATCGTCACCGAGATTCCGTTCATGGTGAACAAGTCGCGCCTAGTCGAGCAGATCGCCCAGCTCGTGCGTGACCGCAGGGTCGAGGACATCTCGGACCTGCGGGATGAGTCGTCGGCGCGCGAGGGCATCCGGGTGGTGGTCGACCTGAAACGCGACGCGATCCCCGAGATCGTGCTCAACAAGCTCTACAAGCACACACAGATGCAGAGCACGTTCGGCGTCATCATGCTCGCCCTGGTGAACGGGGTCCCCAGGGTGATGGACCTCAAGACGATCCTCGGACATTTCATCGAGCACCGGCACACGGTGGTCGTCAAGCGCACCGAATACAGCCTCAGGGTGGCGCGGGAACGCGAGCACATCCTCGAGGGGCTGAAGATCGCGGTAGACAACATCGACGAGGTCGTGCGGATTATCCGCGCTTCCAAGAACACCGAGGAAGCGGCCTCCAGCCTGTGCGAGCGCTTCGAGCTCAGCGCCAAACAGGCCGAGGCCATCCTCGCGATGCGCCTGTCCCGCCTCACGGGATTGGAAATCGAGAAGCTCGAGGAAGAACTGGCCGAGATCCGTGCGACCATCGAGGAACTCGAAACCCTCATGGCGTCGCGCGAAGCTCGAATGGCCGTGGTGCGGGAAGAACTGGTCGAACTGGCGACCCGCTTCGGCGACGAACGGCGCTCCCAGATCATCGATGCCGAAATCAGTTTCAACCCCGAAGACCTGATCGCGGACGAGCCCATGGTGATCACGATCAGCCACCAGGGCTACATCAAGCGGATCGCCCCGGCGACGTATCGCCAGCAGAGGCGCGGGGGGCGGGGCATCGCCGGGATGGACACGAAAGAAGAGGACTGGGTCGAGCACCTGTTTATGGCCTCGACGCACGACTACCTCTGCGTGTTCACGGCGCGCGGCCAGGTATACTGGCTGAAGGTCCACGAGATTCCTCTCGCATCCCGCACCTCGCGCGGGAAGCCAGTGGTCAACCTTCTCGACATTTCAAAGGACGAGAAGATCGCGTCCATTCTCAAGGTGCGGGAGTTCGACCCCGATCGGTACGTGGTGTTTGCGACGCGAAGCGGGCAGGTGAAGAAGACGAGCCTGGCCGCCTACCGCCACGTGAGGGTCAAGGGGATCAACGCGATCAACATCGACGAGGACGATCAGCTGATCGACGCGCGGCTGACGGATGGGGACAATGACCTGATCCTGGCTACGCGCAAGGGCATGGCCATCCGGTTCAGCGAAGGAGACGTCCGGCAGATGGGCCGGGCGACTCGCGGTGTGCGAGGTGTTCGCCTCAAGGCCGGCGACGAGGTGGTTGGGGCGGTGGTGGTCCGGGAAGGGGCGAGTCTCCTCACGGTCACGAGGCTCGGCGCCGGCAAGCGCACGAAGGTAGAGGATTATCGGGTGCAGCACCGTGGTGGGCAGGGTCTGATCAATTTCCGGTTGAGCGAGAAGACCGGCGATGTGGTCGGGGTCCGCGAGGTCACGGACGAGGACGAGCTGATGCTCGTGACTCGCGGAGGGGTGATCAACCGGCAGCCCGCGTCCCAGATCCGGGTGATTGGCCGGGCCACGCAGGGAGTGCGAGTCATCGCGCTGGACAAGGGCGATGAGCTGATGGACATCGCCAAGGTCGCGGCTGAGCTGGACGAAGTCGACGAAGTCATGGAGGACGGAGAGGTAGTCGCCGTCGAAACCGGCTACGGCGAGGAGATTGAGGAAACCCCCGAAACAGGGGAGTAGATCTCCATGTCCGAGAGCGAACGCCTGGTGACCCTGGACGAGATCCGTGCCGCGGCGGAGAGGATTCGGGGTGCCATCCGACGGACGCCGCTGCTTCCGGTGGATCGGTCCGCGGGACCTGTTCCGGGCGACGCGCCGGATTTGTGGTTGAAGTGCGAGTGTCTCCAGTTCGCCGGCGCGTTCAAGCTCCGGGGGGCCTACAACTTCATCTCCTCTCTCTCGCCCGCGGTTCGGCAGGCCGGGGTCGTGACCTATTCCTCGGGCAACCACGCGCAGGGAGTGGCGTTCGCGGCCCGCACTTTCGGTGTTCCGGCGCTCGTGGTGATGCCAGAGGACGCTCCCGCCATCAAGGTCGCCGCGGTCCGGAGGCTCGGCGCGCGCCTCGAGATGGCCGGCACGACGACGACCGAACGAAAGGCGAGAGCCGAAGAACTGCTCGCTGAGATCGGCGGTACCATGGTGCCGCCGTTCGATCACCCCGACATCATCGCCGGCCAGGGGACCGCGGGCCTGGAGATCGTTGAGCAGCTGCGATATGCCTCGCAGACGCGCGGCGAAGAGACTAGGCTGTCGATGATCCTGGTTCCCATAGGGGG
>JABDQB010000226.1 GCA_013042495.1 Gemmatimonadota bacterium | reverse complement strand
CCTTAGGATACCCCCCTGGCTCAACCGTCTCAACCAGACAAATCTCCGGGGTTTCACATGGAAAAATCCGCTTCTGCGGGTACCGGTGTGCCCGCCGCGATCTACGACGACGATATCGTCAAGAAGTTCGCGATCGCGACGATCATCTGGGGCGCAGTGGGCATGCTCGTCGGAGTCATCATCGCCCTGCAGCTGGCGTGGTGGCCCGCCAACCTCGGCCTCCCGTGGACCACCTTCGGTCGACTGCGTCCCCTGCACACCAACGCCGTGATCTTCGCCTTCGGCGGCAACATCTGCTTTACCGGGATCTACTACTCCATGCAGCGTCTGCTTAAGACGCGCATGTGGAACGACGCCCTGTCGAAGATCCACTTCTGGGGCTGGCAGCTGATCATCGTGTCGGCCGCCCTCACGTTCCCGCTCGGTCTGTCGCAGTCGCGGGAGTACGCCGAGCTGATCTGGCCGATCGACATCGCCATCACGCTGATCTGGGTGGTGTTCGCGATCAACTTCTTCGGGACGATCGCGGTCCGGAAGGTGAAGCACCTCTACGTCGCGATCTGGTTCTACATGTCGTTCGTGATCACGATCGCGGTGCTCCACATCGTCAACAACCTGGCGATGCCCGCCACCTTCCTGCGCTCCTATCCGCTGTACTCGGGGATGACGGACGCCCTCGTACAATGGTGGTATGGACACAACGCGGTGGGCTTCTTCCTGACCACGCCGTTCCTCGGCTTGATGTACTACTTCCTTCCGAAGGCGGCCGAGCGTCCGATCTACAGCTACCGGCTGTCGATCGTCCATTTCTGGGGGTTGATCTTCCTGTACATCTGGGCCGGCCCTCACCATCTGCTGTATTCCGGCCTCCCCGACTGGGCTCAGACCCTGGGAATGGTTTTCAGCATCGTGCTGCTGGCGCCGTCGTGGGGCGGAATGTTGAACGGACTGCTCACCCTGCGCGGAGCCTGGCACCGGCTGCGTACCGACCCGGTGCTCAAGTTCATGGTCGTGGGCGTGAGCTTCTACGGCATGAGCACCTTCGAGGGGCCGATGATGTCGATCCGGGCCGTCAACGGACTGGCCCATTTCACGAACTGGGTGATCGGGCACGTGCACTCCGGGGCGCTCGGGTGGAACGGCATGATCTCGTTCGCCGTGCTCTACTGGCTGGTCCCCAGGCTGTGGAACAAACCGTTGGCCAAGCCGAACATGGCCACGCAGCATTTCTGGCTCGCCACCATCGGCATCGTGCTGTATACGGTGTCCATGTGGGCGGCCGGGCTCATGGAGGGACTGCAGTGGCGCGCGGTCGGTGACGGCGGACAGCTGGCCAACCCGATCTTCATCGACATCGTGCACCGCCTGGAGCCGTTCTACTGGATGCGGCTGGTCGGCGGGACGCTCTACTTCGTGGGCACCCTGATGCTCGTCTACAACCTGTTCAAGACAATCCGAGGACCAGAGTCGGTCTCGACGGACGCCGCGGCGCCCGTCCCGGCCACCTGATCGCGAGGCACCGATGGCTGACGAAATGAAGGACCACGGATCCGAGAAGAAATACGGGCAGTTCCACCGCCGGTTCTTCGAGGCGAACATCGTGAACTTCGCCATATGGGCGACGATCGCGATCCTGATCGGCGGGATCGTGGAGATCGTCCCCATGTTCACGCCGGCCGGCACCGAGATCTCGCCCGATGTCACGCCGTACACGGCCCTCGAAGTGGCGGGCCGTGACATCTACGTGTCTGAGGGGTGCTACGTGTGCCACTCGCAGTGGGTGCGGCCGATGCGCGCTGAGATTCTGCGCTACGGCCCGTGGTCGCGGGCCTGGGAGTACCAGTACGATCGGCCGTTCCAGCTGGGGTCGCGTCGCATCGGGCCCGACCTTCAGAGGGTGGGGAACAAGTACCCGGACGCGTGGCACTACGAGCACATGCGCGATCCCCGGAGCACCACACCCGGCAGCGTGATGCCTTCGTACTCCTGGCTTCTCACGAATCGCGGCGACGCGGGCGACGTC
>JABDQB010000223.1 GCA_013042495.1 Gemmatimonadota bacterium | reverse complement strand
AACGTGCACGGCGCGTGTGGTACGACCTGGTGCCGTTCCTGGTCATCGCGATGCTGACCCTGTTCATCTACGCAATGACGGGCTCACCCGCGTGGGCGGCGATCACGTTGACGATGATGTCGGGCTGGGAATTGCTGATGCGGCTGGGCGTGATACACCGGGACAAACAAATTCCCGTGCTCCTCATCATGGCCGGGATCATGCTGTCCACGCTTCACCAATCGAGTCTGGGGACGCTATTCCTCATCTCGGACAAGCTGCTTCCCGTGTGGTACAGCGCCTTCCTGCCCGCAATGTTCTTCCTGTCCGCCGTCCTCGTCGCGCCGGCGACCGTGATCCTCGAATCTCTGTGGTCGTCCCGCGCCTTCGGCCGGGAGACCGAAACACGTCTCCTGTATCGCCTGAGCCGCCTCATGCCGGTCTTCATCGGCTTGTACCTGTTGCTGCGGACCGCCGACGTGGTGATCGGTGGACGGGTGCTCGATACGGTGTCGGTGACACCCGAGAGCATGTGGTGGTGGCTCGAGATCATGTTGCTGATAGGGGCTCTGTCAGTCTTCGCCACGCCCGAGCTCAGCCATCGAACGGGAGGACTCCTGGTGGGCGCCCTCCTCGCCGTTGCGGGACTGGTCGTGAACCGGACCGGTGTCGCGATGGTCGGGATGTCGGTGCCCGAATACGCGGCGTACGTGCCTGCATGGTCCGAAGTCGTGATCACCGCGGGCATCTTCTCGATCGCAATTCTCGCATATCGATCCATCGCCACCTGGTTTCCGGTGTTCGCGGAAGGCCCCGTGGGCCTCGTGCAACAAGAGAAGCCGGAACCCATGGCAGCTGCCGTGGCCAGGTCACGGACCGAGCCGGAACCGCAGGGAGGATGAAGATGGAAAGCACTACAAGCGTCCCGAGGGGCGCACGCCGTCGGACGTTCTTCATGTTCCTGGGCGTCGCGACGTTTGCTCTGGTGGTCTTTCTCGTTCAACTGGTGGTGAGCCTGCACAACGACGTGGCGGGTCTGCGTGACGTCCTCGCGACGAAGGAGGACCTTACCAACCTGGCGATGACCATCGGACCTCTCGATCCGGTGGAGGCGACCCTTACCGGCGCGTGCGGCGACTGCCACGACCGGGCCACGTTCGCGACCGCGCACGGCGAGGGAGAAGCACTCCAGTACGTGTGCAACCTCGACACGGACGAGATCGATGAGCTCATCTCCCGGATGATGGAGAGGAACGGAGTGGCCATCGCAGCGGAGGACATGCCGAGAGTCGAGGCGGCGCTCACCTACATGAAGTGCGCCCACTGCCACACGATCGATCGAATCCGTGAGCTGGCGATCATGAGTCAGGAGGAACGCTGGGAGGTCATCCTGGCCATGATGAATGAGCCCGGGGCGACGATCTCGCAGGAGGACGCCCGGCGGGTGCGAGACTTCTACGGCGAGTTCTGGGGGTGGCACGTGCAGTAGCGGTGGGACAGAAGCAGAGCCGTGAGGTCTGCTAGAGGATCTTCCTCAGCACGGCCGTGTCCACGTTCGCGCCGCAGAGAACGATCGCGCATACCTGCCCGGCCCAGCGGTCGGCGGTCTGCAGGAACCCGGCGACGGCCACCGCCGCCGATCCCTCGATGAGAGTGTGGTGGCGTCCGATGATCAAGCGCATGGCCACACGGATCTCGTCCTCGGACACGATGACGGAGTCGTCCACGATCTCGCGGCACAGGTCGAACGTGATGGCGTCGGGTTCGACTCCGCCCGCGGTTCCATCGGATAGAGTCGGGAACGACGGCAGGTCCACGATCCGGCCCGCCAGCAGCGATTCGTGCATGACCGCCGAGTTGATCGGCGAACATGCCACGACGTGAGTGCCACGCGCCCCCTTGAGGTATCCACCCGCTCCCGAGATCAGGCCGCCACCGCCCATCGACGCAAACAGCACGTCGGTTCGGTTCATCTCGGACGCGAGTTCCACGCCGATCGTCCCCTGTCCAGCCACCACCCGGACGTCGTTGTAAGGGGAGAGGTAGGGAAGTCCGGTTTCGACGGCATGCTCCCGCGCCGCGCTTTCCGCCAGCACCGGATCGCCGTCCACGCTTCGGATCGCGGCTCCGAGGGCTTCGATCGCCTCCCGCTTCGCAGGGGCGGCACTTTCCGGGACGAAGATCAGCGCATTGAGGCCTGCGATTCGGGCCGCATGGGCGACAGCCATTCCGTGATTGCCCGACGACGCGGCCACGACTCCCCCGGCTTCGGGGCCGAGCGTCAGCAGGGCGTTCGTGGCGCCCCGGAGCTTGAACGAGCCCGTAGCCTGCAGATTCTCCAGCTTGAGATAGACTTCGGCGCCGCTCGCCTCGCTCAGGGCACGGGAATACTCGATCGGGGTGTGGCGGACGTGTGGGGCGATGCGCCCCGCGGCTTCGTGGCACAGGGACTGGAGGTCTGACAGCGGCAACATCCAGGCGCCTCCCGTTTCTTGCTGAGTCGGCTCGCTTGTTAGAGGTTACGCGGAATCGCATGCCGGCGCACGACCACCGGGGGGCTGTTCTCGAATGTCCAATCCGAGAGTAGAACCGAAGTCAGAGGGCTGTCCGATCTGTCATCGGCCTGTCGGTTCGGACGAGGCCAGTGAATGGGTGCCCGTGTGCCCACTCGTGTATCCGAATGTCGAGGGTCTTCGCTGTCACCAGGATTGCCTGGCAGAAGAGCGGCAACGGAATCGGTTCCTCCGGCGGGACGACCTCCGGCCCGGGTTACTGCGCCGCCGGTCGCGAAGTGACGACGACGAGGGGGGCGAATGAGTCTAGGGAGAAGATTGAAGGCGATCGCGGACGGCCTGTCGGCCAAGGCGCCCGAGGCATCCGCTGCGTTGCACGGGTACATCGAGGACCTGCGGGCGACGGGAATCGAGGATCGCGTGCTCAAAGTCGGGGACGAAGCCCCGGATTTCGAACTCGAGTCCACCGCCGGAGGAATGGTCTCTCTGGATGCCCTGGTGACCCAGGGTCCCGTGATTCTGACGTTCTATCGCGGCCGCTGGTGACCGTACTGCAATGCGGAGCTGGAAGCTCTGAACAAGACGTACGATGAGATACGGGCCGCGGGCGGTAACCTGGCGGCGATATCGCCTCAGACTGCCAGTCACAGCCGGGACTTCGCGGCCGAGCGAAGGCTCCGGTTTCCAGTGCTGCACGATCCGGGCAACCGGGTAGCGGACCAGTTCGGTCTGACGTGGACGATGCCCGAGCCCATGCGTGAGATGTATCGCGGGTGGACCATCGACCTCGTGGACTACAACGGGGACGAGAGCTGGAGGCTCCCCATGCCGGCCCGCTTCGTCATCGACTCCGACAGGATCATCCGCTACGCGGAGTCCGATCCGGACTACATGATTCGACCGGAGCCCGAGGAGACCCTGGAGTTCCTGCGCGGTCCTTGAGGACCGAGGTGCCGGACGGCTGGATCCGTCCGGCACTGGCCGTTTCCTGTCAGTCTCCGGGGGCCCTGTAGTCCACGGCCTTGCGGGCCGCGGCGTCCATCTGCTCCGGCGTCAGCAGGACGGTCGTGCTGAGCACGACGGTGCCGCTCGCGTTCACGGCCATGCTGATCGCCGTCGCGGACTCATGGTCCGGAAGATCGACGATCAGGTAAACGTCGTGGTCGCCGAAGCCGTAGTAGAAGGCCTCGATCTTTCCGCCCAGGCTCTCGACCATGCGCGTGACCTTTTCGACGCGCCCCGTGCCACCGTCCTCCATGAGGCCTGGTATGCCGTCCGGCGTGTACGATCCTGCCACCAGGTACTTCGCCATCGAGTCCTCCTTGGTTGAGGGGAGATTCCCTCGAGAGCACCCACAATAGGCGAAATCGCAGCGGAGTGGCAGGTCCGCGTGTCAGCGCCGGCTCTCCGGAGTGGCCGCCGGGCTCCGGGCGTGTATCTTATCGCCGGCGCCGCGCTGGCCCTGACGCGTCAGACCGGGTAGCTCAGCTGGCAGAGCAACGGACTTTTAATCCGTAGGTCGTGGGTTCGAATCCCACCCCGGTCATCAGGTTGGAAGCGCTTTATCTATCTAACTGTCCATCTCCACCAGGTGGAGGCGTGGATGGTCCGTCGTCTCGTTCGCTGCCTGAGCGGGGGCGAATGTTCACGCGAAGCGCCCGCCATGAACTGGGCGCTAGGCGCGGCCCGCGTAGCAGGTGAGTAGAGACACCGCCAGGAGGAACACCCAGAGCAGAAGATGGCCCACGCCGCGGCCAACGCCATCAGCAGAATCCCAAGGCAGATACATACAACCGCGAAGACGCTCATGGAATAGTCCTACACGCGTCGTGTCACACCAGCGTCAGCCGCCCGCAGTGAGGCCAGACAACAAGTTTTATGTCAAGCATGTTGACCGGCAGGCGCGGCCCGGCCCGGCCGGTGATGTGCGCAGCCTCCGCGAGGCGCATACTCTAGAACACGCAGCCATTGATTTCCGAAGCCCGGAGACCCGATGAAAGACCTGTTCGTCCGACCGCCCCGTCATGCCGCCGTGCTCTCGTTC
>JABDQB010000220.1 GCA_013042495.1 Gemmatimonadota bacterium | reverse complement strand
GACGTGGGTGAGCGTGGACGCCGAGGGCATGCGGGCTGGGGCCGAGGCCCCCGCGGAGCTCGTGATCGAAGACGGGCTCCACACGCAGACCGTGGACGTTCCGCTCCTCGCGTGGCACGACGTGCACGTCGAAGAGCTGTTTATCGATGCGGACATGACGGTCCGCTTCTCGGGGACGATCGATCCGGCCGGTGCCATCGCCGAGGCCGCGGACGGGAACAGGCACACAACGCTCTACGGGCTGGCCTATGAAAGCGGGGCGCCCCTCACCCAGGCGGGTTTCCGGATCGGTCTCTCGCCGCTCGGAGACTGGGGCGGGACGATCGTGGTGCTGGCGGTGCTGCTGTTCGCCCTCTCCACCGCGATCTCGTGGAGCTACTACGGCGACCGGTGCGCGAACTACCTGTTCGGGTCGGTGGCCGTGCTGCCGTACAAGTTCGCCTTCGTGACGATGCACTTCGTCGGCGCCGTCCTGCCGCTGGCGGTGATCTGGAACCTCGGCGATCTCTTCCTGGCTATCGTCATCGTGCCCAACTTGATCGCGCTCGTGTTGCTGTCGCCGCAGGTGCTGGCGGAGACGCGAAGCTACTTCGAGCGGAAGCCGTGGCGGGAAAATGAGGAGAAGCGGCGGGCGTTGAAGAGGGCAGGGAAGCTGTAACAGAGCCGCCGTGCCCCGGTGAAACACGAAGCCCCTCCGCGGAGGGGCTTCGCTCTGGAGGCCGGTTGATCCGAATTGCGACGGGCTCAGACCGACTCCGTCGCATGGGTTCCGACTAACCCGCGTACCTCCTCGAGACGCGGCCGGTTGGTATCCGCACGGCTCGTGACCTCGAGCAACGCGTCAAAGTGCTCCGCCGCCTTTGTCAGTTCGCCGGTCTTCGTCGCCGCCATTCCGGCTCCGTACAGGCTGTTGAATCGGTTGGGGCTGCGGTCGAGAGCCGCCTCGTAGGCAGCCAGGGCCTCCTTGAATCGGCCGAACTCCATGTACATGTCCGCCAGCAGTTCACGGGCGGGCAGCACTTCGCCGGGCGTAACCGGATGTTTCTCGGTACCCGCCTCCATGTTGGCGGCCCTCTGCATGGTCTCGAGTCCGCCCTCCCTATCGCCTTCTTCGAACTGGAGCCAGGCCAGGGCCGAAAGCCGCTGTATCTCGACTTGCGTCCCCCAGTATGGACTGGCGGCCGCGACCTTCGCCTGCAATCCGGAGAGCGTCGCCAGATCCGAGCGAGCCTGTTCGAAACGGCCGCTGCGAGCGGCTCCCAGTGCGCGAGCGAAATATGTGATCGCCTCGGACGAGGCCGCGGTGTCCCATGGGTAGTCGGAAGGGGACCGGGGCTCGAGGTCCGCGGCGGCGTCCCACAAGTGCCTTTCGAGTGTCAGCCGGGCCGGGACCGCAGCGAACGTATAGGCGCTGGCCAGGTGAGGCTGATAGGGAGGCTCGACAGCCTGCAGCTCGGCGAGGACCGTGGCGGCTCGCCCATCTTCGGCACCCTGCAGGTAAGCATAGGCCAGATAATCCAGGGCGTGGAAGTAGTGCAGCGATTTGGCGTCTCCGACCGGGTGCTTGAGGGCGGCGTCGGCCGACCGCCGGTTCCAGTCAATCGACTCCTGCCACAGCCCCAGGCGCGTAAACGTATGAGTGGGCATGTGCAGGGCATGCGGGACTTCCGGGGCCACACCGCCGTAGCTTCGGGCCACCTCCACCGCTCCCGATGACAGCTCAGGGTTGTCGTAGGCGTGGATGATGTAGTGGTGAGCTCCCGGATGATCCGGTATGCTCGCGAGCACCTGCTCGGCGAGAGCGCCTGCCTGCCGTTGCTTGCTGTACGTCTTGTCCGCCGGATCCACGGTGGCGAGTTGGGCCAGCGCGTAGAATGCGGCGCCCTCGGGGTCCTCCGGGTAGGCGTCGTAGTAATTGCGCCACCCCGCCTCGAAAGCCACGAGGTTGGGCTTCTCGGACCCCGACCGACCCGCATCGTAGTAGGCCTCCAGGGCCTCGATGTAAGCCAGTTCCTGGCCCGTGGCTGCATGGTCCCGCGCCGAGCGCAGTAACTCGCGTCCCCGTTCAAACGCCTGCTCGGACGGAGGGTCGGACCACAGGGGGTGTACGAAGGTCATGGCCTGTCCCCAGTAGCCCATGGCACAGTCCGGGTCCGCCTCCGTCGCGGCATCGAATGCCCGGGCGGCCTCCTCGTAGGTCATGCTATGCAGCAAGGCCAGGCCCCTCTCCAGGTCCATCTGCGCCGCGCCAGAGCACGTGCCGGCGACGACGACCGTGCCGAGACTCGCGCCGTCAACCTCCGTGAAGTCGGCTTCTGAGACCGGCCCGTCATCTGTCTTTCCGGCCCGCTCCGCGGTCTCGCCGCCGCAGCTCACGGCGAGGAGCGCCAGGGAAACCACGATCCCGTATCGCATGTAAGATCTCCAGTAAGTTGAGAGGATGCGTATTTCCACAGCCGTTCGAGACAGACCCTCCCACTCTAATCACTCCAACCCGGTACTCAAAGGTGATCCTCGCTCGTCTCCGCAGGCGGAGACGGAGATGCCCCGCCCTGCACTGGCGCAACTCTAACAAAAATAGCACTTTAACAGTGGAATTCTCACACATTCGATCGGTTCCGGCGTCTGCGCCCCGGTACTGATCGTCCCGTCCCCCCCCGGGGCGATGCAGTGGCTTGCTCGAAGAGCCGATCCACTGGAGCGGCTGTCCGATGAAACGCATTGCCTGCGCACTCTTCCTTGTTCTGTCGTTCCCTACGGTGCCCTCCGCACAGGTGCCGGCCACCGGCACCGACTCGGTCGCAGTGATCCCGGGCGCTCAGTACGAAGCCGGCGGCTGGTGGCGCTTCTGGTGGGGGGACCACTACCGCGACGCGTGGACCACACCGATGCAGGCAGAAGTGCTGGATTGCGGCGAGTTCACGGGGGGTGTCACACCCGTTGGCGCGACGGGTGGCCGGCAGAGCCGCACCCTCCTCCTGCAGGGAATCGACGGTCGATCGTATTACTTCCGGTCACTGGACAAGGAACCCTCCGCCGTCTTGCCGCCCGTTCTTCGCAACTCCATCGCCATGGACGTTCTGCAGGACCAGATCAGCTCGCAGCACCCACTCGGCGAGATGATCGTATCGCCGCTGGCCACGGCCGCCGGAATCCCGCACCCGGCTCCCAAGCTCGTCATCTTCGCCGACGAGCCCGGTCTGGGCGAGTTTCGAGAGGAATTCAGCGGAGTTCCCGGCATGATCGAGGAAGCGGTGGACGAGGGTCTCTCGGACCTGCTGTCGATGGGTCCGCCGCGCGAGGTCGTGGGAACCCAGACACTGGTCGACCGACTCCTGAATTCGGCCACGGATCGGGTGGACTCGAAGGAGTTCCTCAAAGCCCGGCTCCTGGATTTCTACGTGGGCGATTGGGATCGCCATCCGGGCCAGTGGCGCTGGGCGGCCTACGATCGCGGTGATTACCGCCTGTGGTATCCGATCCCTCTCGACCGCGACCAGGCCTTCGCCAGGCTGGACGGCGTCCTTCCCGGCGCAGCGCAGGTTTTCGTGCCGCAGCTCACCGGTTTCGGCTCTTCGTTCGATCCTCTGAGCCTGCACTGGAACGCCCGCTTCGTGGACCGGCGGTTCCTGGCCGACCTCGATCGGCCGGCGTTCGATTCGACGGCCGCCTATCTGACTTCCGTTCTAACCGACGACGTCGTGGACGCAGCGCTTCGTCGCCTTCCGAGGCGGTACTACGACCTCGACGCGGAGTGGATCGGCGAGAAGCTCGAGATTCGCCGGGCGTCCCTGCGTGATGCGGCGGACCGGTTCTACCAGTTGATGTCCCGCGAAGTGGACCTACACGGCACCTTCGAAGCGGAAGAGGTGCAGATCACGAGCATCGCAAACGACGCGATCGAGGTCGTAGTCGGCGCTCGGGGCGCAGAGCCATATTTTCGGCGTTCCTTTTGGCGCGACGAGACGAAGGAAGTCCGGGTCTATCTGGGCGGTGGCGGTGACAGAGTCACGATCCAGGGGGCTTCCCGACTGCCGATCAAGGTGCGCTTGATAGGAGGCCGGGGAGAGGACCACGTGCACTTCGAGACCGACACGAGGGGCGTCAGCGTGTACGACGTGGACGGCGATTTCCGCATCACCGGTGAGCGATCGGCGGCGGTAAACACTCGTGATTACCCGGACTCGGACGAGATTCCAGACCCGATGGATCCTCCGCATCGCGACTGGGGTCGCTGGAGCCTACCCCGGGCCACGATCGGCCTGACCTCCGACTACGGGTTCAAGCTCGGCGCGGGCAAGACATGGTTCGACTACGGATTCCGTAAGGAGCCGTACGCCTCGGAAGTCGGCGTTTTCGGGGCTCTTTCGACGGCCCTCAAATACGAGGTCCGTTTGGACGGCGACTTTCGATTCGAGAACTCGCGCGCCTTCGTGATGGGTGAGCTGTACTCGAGCAGCTTCGACCTATTGAACTTCTACGGATTCGGAAACGCCTCAGCCAGAATCGAGCGCAACTCGGCCAAGGTGCACCGAAACGCCTCGGGCCTGGAGCTCGCTATCGGTTCGTTTCCT
This sequence comes from Gemmatimonadota bacterium, assembly GCA_013042495.1. Lineage (GTDB taxonomy): Bacteria > Gemmatimonadota > Gemmatimonadetes > Palauibacterales > Palauibacteraceae > Benthicola. The sequence continues at coordinate 1,717 of JABDQB010000220.1, read as the reverse complement.
GGCAATTCGACCGGATTCGCGGTCGGGCCCGTCATCAGCTTCTCACGCACCGATGACGATCCCGAGAGCTTCATCAATCAGCTACCCGGTCTGTACGGCGTCGATGACACCTGGCAGACCGGGGCCTTTGCGCGCTTCGATTGGGATTCCCGCCGCAACATCCGCATCCAGTGGACGGGAGAGATACCGAAGCTCACCGGGGCGGCGTTGACGGCCCAGGGGCGCTACTACCCGGACTGGATGGACCTCGTGGAGCCGTACGGGTGGCTGGGGGGAGAGCTCAGGGGCTACCTGCAGATTCCGCTTCTGAAGGACGCGACACACGGGGCGGCCCGTATCGGCGGCAAGAAGATCTGGGGTGATTTTCCCTGGTACGACGCGGCCTTCGTCGGCGGGCCGCAGACGCTCCGTGGATGGCGCGCCGGCCGTTTCGCCGGAGACGCGTCGGTGTACGGGTCGGCTGAGCTTCGACTTCACGTGCTGGACGGACAACTGCTAATGCCCTCCATGTGGGGCATTCTCGGCTTTGCGGATGTAGGCCGCGTTTGGGTCGACGGGGCATCTCCCGGCTCGGCTCACTGGGGCTTCGGTGGCGGTCTGTGGTGGGGGCTACTGGGTACCATGAACATCGTCTCTCTGGAAGCCGGCTTCAGCGACGAAACGACGACGCTGTACCTGGAATGGTCGTTCGCGTTTTGAGGCGCGCGCCAATTGCGCTCCTGTGCGCGACGTTCCTCGTACCGCCCCAACCGGTCGCGGCACAATGGGCGATCGGTGTCCGATACGACTCGACCGCTGCCTTCGACCGCAGCTTCTCCTCCGACATGGAGGAAGTGTGGGATGCGTTCACGCACACCCTGAGCGCTCCCGGCCGCTGGGACTCCAGTGATTGGGTGAAGGCCGGCCTGATTACCGGCGGAGTCGCAGCCTCGACGATATTCGAAGAAGACCTGCGGAGTTCGATCCAGGGTTCGCGAGGCGACGTCGGCGACGTTCTGGAGCGCGTGGGGTTCTGGTACGGGACACCCTTTGTCACGGTACCGGCGAGCCTGCTGACCTACGGCGTCGGGGCAGCCTTTTCCTCTGATGGCGTGCGGGACACTGGCATGATGATGATGGACGTACTGCTTCTCGTGGGCCTCGTGCAGCAGCCTGCCAGGATGATCGCCGGTCGGGCGCGTCCAGAGCTTGGAGATGGCCACTTCAGCTTCAAGCCGTTCACCGCTGCCAATGACCGGGCCTCGTTCATCTCGGGGCACGCCTGGAGCGCCTTCGGAATCTCGAACATCGTGGCGCGGCAGATCGACCAGGGGTGGGCCTACGTGACGCTGTTCTCGCTGGCCGGAATCACGGGATGGAGCCGTCTGTATGCGGACAAGCACTGGCTGTCCGACGTGCTGGCGGGGAGCATCCTCGGATACCTTTCCTCGACAACGATCTGGAAGTGGTTCGAGGGCCAGCGTCTGGGCCCCGATCTGCAGGGCGTTTCGCCGGCCCGGTGGGTCACGTTCAGCTTCCGGTTCTGATCGCGTCCGGAATGCCCGCGATCAGGGAAAGATGCCCAGCTCCTCGTAGCAGACCACGATCTTGTCGATCGAGTTCTCGAAGGCGGCCGTGCGCAGGTCGAGGTCGTCGCCTTTTTGTTTCTGGACCTCCCGAATCTGGTGGAACGAGTCGATCATCGTCTCCTCCAGTCCCGAGTTCACCAGGTCCAGCT
>JABDQB010000218.1 GCA_013042495.1 Gemmatimonadota bacterium | reverse complement strand
ACCCGAGGTAGAACTCCTCGTCCCCGCCGTTATGGAAGTAGTAGACGCGGGCGTGCTCCAGGAAGCGACCTACCACGCTCACCACTCTCACGTTGGTCGACAGCCCCTCGATTCCGGGCCGGAGCCGGCACGTGTCACGGACCACGAGGTCGACCTTCACTCCTGCCCGCGAGGCCTCGTACAAAGCCCGCGTCACGTCCACGTCCTCGAGAGCGTTGAGTTTCATCTGGATCAGTCCGTTCCCGTACTCCTCGTGTTGCTCGATTTCCCGGGCGATCTTCTCCAGAATCGCCGGCTTGAGGATCTTGGGAGCGGGCAGGATCTTGCGGTAGTTCCGGCGCGGCTTGTAGCCCGTCGTCAGATAGTTGAACAGCTCGGTCAGATCGCTACCGATATCGGGGTCGCAGGTGAGCAGGCCGATGTCGGCGTACAGGCGGGCGGTCCCGGCGTGGTAGTTACCGGTCCCGATGTGGGCGTAGCGACGCAGTCCGTCGTAGTCCTGCCGGACCACGAGAACCGCTTTGCAGTGCGTCTTCAGCCCCACGACCCCGTAGGTGACATGGATTCCGTAGCCGCTGAGCCGGTTGGCCCACCGGATGTTGGCGGCCTCGTCGAACCGCGCTTTGAGCTCGACCACGGCCGTGACCTGCTTGCCGTTGCGGGCTGCCTCGATCAGGTAGTCGACCGCCTTCGAGTCGGCCGACGTCCGGTACACCGTCATCTTGATGGCGCGTACCTTCGGATCGAGGCTCGCCTCGCTCAGGAACCGTTCGACCGATGTCGAGAACGACTCGTAGGGATGATGCACGAGCAGTGAGCCGGAATCCCTGATCGTGTGGAAGATCGAGCGGTCCGAGACGATCTTCGGATGGTCCACCGGGTGGTGCGGCCGGTCCTTGAGGTCGGGCGCTTCCACACCCACGAGCTGCCACAGATCGGCGAGGCCGAGCGTCCCCTCCATTTCGAACACGTCCGATTCCTCGTCCAGGCCGAGCTCCGCGGCCAGCATTCCCCGGTGCACGGGATCCGTGCCGGGGACCACTTCCAGGCGAACGATCGGAGCGAGCCGGCGTTGCCGCAGCTCCGTCTCGATCATGGCCAGCAGGTCGTCCGCCTCGTCCTCTTCCAGCTCCGTGTTGGCGTTCCGCGTGACCCGGAACAGCTCGCAGGCGTCGATCTCCATGCCCGGGAACAGGAGGTCCAGATTGGCGGCCATCACCTGCTCGAGCGGGACGAACACGTTTCGGTCGGGCAAGGTGAGAAAGCGCGGCGTTCCGGTCCCGACCGGCACCTTGACGCGGGCCAGCGACGGAAAGGGATCGCCGGGCAACCGAAGCGTCACGAGGAGGTTCAACGACAGGTTCGAGATGAACGGGAACGGATGCGCGGGATCCGTCGCCTGCGGCGTGACCAGCGGATAGATGTTCTCCACGTAGTGGCGCCGTACCCATTCCTGGTCTTCTTCATTCAGGTCGTCGTATCCCGCGATCACGATGTCGTGTCCTGCCAGTGCCGATGCGACCTCGAGGAAGACGTCCCGCTTTCTGGCCTCCAGGTCCCGAACGACGGTGTAGCACTCGTCGATCTGCTGCTGAGGTGTGCGTCCATCTTCACTGAGCTCCGCCAACCCGGCCCCGACCTGCTGCTTCAGCCCCCCGATTCGCTTCATGAAGAATTCATCGAGGTTCGAGCTGACGATCGCGAGGAACTTCAGCCGCTCGAGAAGGGGCACTCGGCTGTCCGCCGCCTCGGCCAGGACCCGGTAGTTGAAGTTGAGCCACGTGAGTTCGCGATTCAGGTACAGGGCCGGGTCGTCGAGGTCGAATGCGCCCTCCGGTTCGGGCACGGGCACGGTATCCGGCGGCGTGGTGCGTGGTTCGGCGGAATCAACCTCTTCCGGGTCCGGCAGGATGCCATCGGAGGCGGCGGTGTCGGGTATTTCGCCATCCGGTTCCGCCACCGGCAGCGCGAATTCCTCTTCCTCGGCCGCGACTGGCTCATCGCTGGAGCGGCTATCCGGGAGAGGTGGCCGGAGGTGATCCGGAAGGCTCACTCGCTCCGCCCACCCCGATCCCGCTCCCGAACCGTTCCCATCGGGGCGACCCTTGAACTTGTTGTCATCCATGCGTTTATCGATCCGTCCTTGCCAGTTGCACGCCATTCAGGTCCCGAAGCGGGTAGTCGAGGGCTCGATCCAGAGCGTCGCACAGGATGTCGAGCACGCGCACCCGCGCGTATCGCTTGTCGTTACCTTCGATGAGATACCAGGGCGCAATCGGCGTGCCGGTGAGCCGGACCATGTCATCCACGGCAACGTCGTAGGCCTGCCAGCGCTCGCGGTTTCGCCAGTCCTCGTCCGTCAGCTTCCAGCGCTTGTACGGAGTCTCTTCCCGTGCCTGGAAGCGCCGGTCCTGTTCTTCACGCGTGATGTGTATCCAGTACTTGACGACGATGGACCCGTGCTCCACGAGCTGGGCCTCGAAGTCGTTGATTTCCTCGTAGGCCCGAAGCCACTCATCCTGGTCCGCGAATCCTTCGACGCGTTCGACCAGGACCCTGCCGTACCAGCTCCGGTCGAAGATGAGGAAGCGACCGGCTCCCGGCAGGTGACGCCAGAACCGCCACATGTAGTGGTGGTCGTTCTCCTCGGCGGTGGGAGCCGCCGTAGACACGATCTGGTAGTCGCGGGAATCGAGCGCCGGCGTGATCCTGCGGATGGCGCCGCCCTTCCCGGCCGCGTCCCACCCCTCGAAGACCAGGATCGTGGAGCGACCCCGTTCGCGAGCCACCCTGTACAGGCGATTGAGCCGGGCCTGCAGCCGAACCAGTTCATCCCGGTAGGTCGACTTGTCGATCGTCTTGTCGGTGTCCAGGGCGGAAAGCACGGTCACGGGACGAAGCTCGGTCCCGATCGGGCCCTCGTCCTCGCCATCGTCGTCACCGGCGGTGACCGCCCTATCTTCGAACCGCTCACCGATCCTGTCGCGGAGCGCCTCACCCACCGTGAGGCTGCGATGATTGGCGTCGGCTCCCTCCACGATTTGCCAGGGAGCCCATTCGGTGTCCGTGCGCTGGATGATATAGCCCGAGTAACGGATGAACCGATCGTACATCGTCCAATGCTCCCAGTCCTTCCGTGTCACTCGCCAGCGTTGCAGCGGATCCGATTCCAGTGCCTCGAACCGCTCCCTCTGCGCATCGCGCCCCAGGTGCATCCAGAACTTGAGGAACAGGTAGCCGTCCTCCGCCAAAGTCCTCTCGAAGGCGTTGATCTCGTCGAGCTGCGCTTCCAGCTCGGCATCCGTCGTCTCTCCGTACACCCTCTGCAGAAGCGGATCGGTGTACCAGGCGCTTAGAAAGAGGCCGATGTCACCGCGTGGCGGAAGATCGCGCCAGAAGCGCCAGTACTTCGGACGGGCCGCCTCGGGCACGGTCGGCTCACCGAAGGCCCGGGTCGCGATTCCACGGGGGTCCATCCACTCGTTCAGGAGGTTCGTGAGCTCGCCCTTACCCGCTCCGTCCACCCCGGCAAACATCACGACCACCGGGAAATCCGCCTCACGGAGGTTCGTCTGCGCCTCCAGGAGTTCCTGCCGAAGGCCGTTTGCCCGCTTCTTGTATTCCGAGCGCCCGACCGAGGCCCCTGTCTCGGCAGCCTCGAACAGAGCGTGGGCTTCGTCAAACGAGGGAATTGCGGGCGTTCGTTTCGTACTCGGGCTCATGCGGTAGTCCTCAGCGCGCCAGGTTGACGTTCACGTACTCGGATTCGCCCGTCACTTCCCGCACCACGTACGGGGCAATCCACTCGGGCAGCTTCGGCTTCATCTCCTCGGACGGAAGCTCGATCTCGGCCAGCACCAGGTCACGGTCCGTGAATTCGTCCACTTCCCAGGTGAGTCCGCCTTCCGGTACTCGATATCGGCGCTTGATCACCCGGCGTCCCCGGGTCAGCGGCCACAGGACCTCGAACGTCGCGCGGTCCGTGTCCTCCTGGAGCTCGATGCGTCGGAT
>JABDQB010000198.1 GCA_013042495.1 Gemmatimonadota bacterium | reverse complement strand
TGGGCAACCGCCACTCGGGCGGACCGAGGCCACCAACACAGCGTTCGCCATGCAGCTCTATACGAAGATCACCATCGCGTTGATTCTGGGCGTAGTCGCCGGCCTGGTGGCCAACGCCCTCGACATTGATCCGCTGACCCGTGTCCTGATCTGGATTGAGCCGATCGGCACGGCCTGGATCCGCCTGATCACGATGGTGGTCGTTCCCCTGGTGTTCGCGAGCCTGATCGTCGGCACCGCCAGCCTGGGCGACATCACGAAGTTGGGGAGGATCGGAAGCAAGACGATCGTTTACTACATGGCCACGACCGCGATCGCCGTGACCATCGGTCTTCTCCTCTCCAACCTGATCCGCCCGGGCAGTGGCATGAGCCCGGAGGCGCTCGAGGCCCTGCGCTCGAATTACATGGCGGAAGGCGCGAGCCGCGTCGAGCTGGCGCAGGACGCACCCGGCCTGGTGGAAGTGCTTCTGAACATGATTCCGCGAAATCCCGTGGAAGCGCTGGCCGGGGGCGACATGCTCCCGATCATATTCTTCGCGATCTTCCTCGGGGCCGCCATTTCCGCGCTTCCCATGGAGCGGCGCGATCACATCGTGGGTTTCTTCGACGGTCTCAACGAAGCATGCATGGTGATGATCCACTGGATCATGAAGCTGGCGCCCTATGCTGTATTCGCGTTGATCGGAGCGGTGATCGCCAGGTTCGGCCTGGATGTGCTGGGCAGCCTCATGGTCTACGTGGTCACGGTTCTGATCGGGCTCGCCCTGCACGTGGCCCTCACGTACACCGGGGCGCTCAAGTTCCTGGCGCGGCGGGCGCCCCTGGCGTTCTACAGGAAGGTCAGGGGCGTGCAGCTGATCGCTTTCTCCACATCGAGCTCCAACGCGACCCTTCCGCTCACCATGGAGACGGCGGAGGAGGATCTGGGCATCGAGAAGGAGGTCTCGAGCTTCGTCCTGCCCCTCGGCGCCACGATCAACATGGATGGAACGGCCCTGTATCAGGCCGTTGCCACGATGTTCATCGCGCAGGTCCTGATCGGCGATATTTCGCTCACCGCCCAGTTCGGAATCGTATTGACGGCGACTCTCGCCTCGATCGGGGCGGCCGGGGTGCCCTCGGCGGGAATCATCATCCTGGTGGTCGTCCTGGAGGGCGTGCTGGCCGGTTCCGGAGTCGAACCGGCGGCCGGGATCGCGCTGATCCTGGGGGTCGACAGGATTCTCGACATGTGCCGGACGGCGGTCAACGTGACGGGAGATCTGACGGCGGCGGCGGTGATCGAGAGATCGGAGTACGAGTACGCTTTGCGCGGCGGGAGCGACCGGTAGGGCTCAAGCGCCGATGCGTGCGCCGGCCCCGAGCTTCCGGTCGAGGCGGCCCAGCAGGTCCCGTATGCGGCGCTCGCCGGCGCCCAGGTCCCGCCGTGTCTCCGGCACGGATCGCAGGTCGAGCCGGGTCAATCCGTTGTCGTCGAGACTGACCCAGATCGTCAGCAGGCTCGCGCCCGCGGACATGAATCCCCGGCAGCGAACCGTGACCAGTCCCAGGTCTTCGTCGTGGTGAACCAGGGTCCACCGATTGCGGGCGCGCACCTCTGCGAGCACCTGATCCCACACCGCGGCGAAGGATGCAGTGTACAGGCGTCCGTCCGGACCCCCGGGGGAGCGGGTGTCCACGGACTCGGCGGCGGGTCTCCCCGCGTGGTTGGGTGAGGCGGTCGTCATGTCGGTCCCTTCCGCGGCGCCCTGCGGAAGCGCGGCGCGCAAGATGTTGCCCGATTCGTAGAATCCTCTTTACGTTTCCGGGGATTCCGCCCACGAATGAGAACCTCTGAGAAGGCCGCATGCAAGCCATACTTCCCCTGGCGGGAAAAGGAACCAGGCTCCGCCCGCACACGCACACGCGACCCAAACCGCTTCTGCGGGTCGCCAACCGCCCCGTGCTCGACTACGTGCTTCGTCAGCTCGAAGAGATCGGGGTCGACGAGATCATCGGGATCACGGGTCACCTGGCTCCCACCATCGAGGCCTGGCTCGCCGAAGAGCACCCGGAGCTGTCGTTTCGGGCCGTGCCCCAGGAGCAGCAACTGGGTACGGCCGACGCGATCCGGCTGGCTGAGCCCTACGTGGATGGGCCGGTCCTCATCGTATTCGTCGACACGCTGTTCGATGCGGATCTCAGCCTGATTCAGAAGATGCCCGATCGCGACGGCATCATCTGGGCGAAAGAGGTCGAGGACTATCAGCGATTCGGGGTGATCGTCACGGACGAGCACGGTGACATGGTTCGGATCGTGGAGAAGCCAACCGAGCCCATCTCGCGCCTGGCCAACATCGGCCTCTATTTCCTCAGGGACTGGCGGTTGATGTTCGAGGGCATCGCGCACGTAATGGCGTCTCCGCCCCAGATGGGCGAGTACTTTCTCACCGATGCGTTCCAGTACATGATCGACCACGGGGCCCGCCTCCTGACGGCGGAGGTCGATCACTGGTGGGACTGCGGAAAGCCCGAGACTCTGCTGGAAACGAACCGGGAGGTCCTTCTCGCCGGAGGCGCCCGCGAGCCGGCAGCCGCCGAGGGGGTCCGCATCGTGCCCCCGGTATGCGTGGCGCCAGATGTGAGTCTCGAGAACACGGTCATCGGACCGAACGTCAGCATCGGCGCCGGCTCGACGATACGGGGCGGACACGTGCGGGAGAGCATCGTGGGCGAGAACAGCGTACTCGACGGGTGTGAGCTGCACGAGTCGCTGATCGGTGATCAGGTGACCGCCACGGGCCTCAGCGGCACGGCCTCGCTGGGCGACCACACGGTGATCGACGCGCTCGACTGACCGCGACCGGACCTGGAGGAAGCTGTGGACCCCAACGACCTGATCTACGACTGGAACCGGCTGCCGGGCAGCTTTGCCTATGCGGGTGCGCACGTCGAACTGGACGACGAGACGCTGCGCGACGGCCTCCAGAACCCGACGGTCAAGGATCCCCCGATCGAGCGGAAGATCGAGATGCTCCACCTGATCGCCGAGATGGGGATCCAGGCGGCGGACATCGGTCTCCCGGGGGCTGGGCCCCGTGCCCGGGAAGCGGTACTGGCGCTCGCGAAGGAGATCGTCGAGCAGGACCTCCCGATCGCCCCCAACTGCGCCGCGCGAACGGTTAAGGGCGACATCGCTCCGATCGTGGACGTCGCCCAGGCGACCGGGCTTCGAATGGAGGTCGGGGCGTTCATCGGCTGTTCCCCGATCCGGCAGTATGCCGAGGGCTGGGGAATCGAGATGCTCCTCCGAACGACGGCAGAGGCCGTCACGTTCGCGGTGGAAGAGGGGCTGGACGTGATGTACGTGACCGAGGACACCACGCGGTCACGTCCGGAGACACTGAAGGCGCTGTACACCACGGCGATCGAGTGCGGCGCCCGCCGCATTTGCCTGGCCGACACGGTGGGCCACGCCACCCCGTTCGGGGTTCGCCAGCTGTTGCGATTCGTCCGCAAGGTCATCTTCGATACGGGCGAAGACGTGAAGATCGACTGGCATGGACACAGGGACCGTGGATTGGCCATGCCCAACGCCCTCGCAGCGATCGAGGAAGGCGCCGACCGTGTGCACGGGACGGCGCTCGGAATCGGTGAGCGGGTCGGAAACACGGCGATGGATCTTCTCCTGGTGAACCTCAAGCTTCTGGACATGCACGATGTCGATCTGACGAGGTTGCCCGAGTACTGCCGGGTGGCCGCCGAGATCTGTGGTATCGAGATTCCTCACTCGTACCCGGTGATGGGAAGCGATGCCTTCCGGACGGGTACCGGCGTGCACGCGTCCGCGATCATCAAGGCGATGAACATGGGAGACGAATGGCTCGTGGACCGCGTCTACAGCGGCGTGCCCGCGTCCCTGTTCGGGCTCGAGCAGACGATCGAGGTATCTCCCGTTTCGGGCCTGAGCAACGTGCGTTTCTGGCTGCAGGAGCACGGCTACGATC
>JABDQB010000206.1 GCA_013042495.1 Gemmatimonadota bacterium | reverse complement strand
TCGCGGGGCTTCAAGGCTGTGGCCCCCGCCAGCCTGACAAGTTTCCAGTGACCGAGCCGACACCGAATATCATCCTGATCTCGATCGACAGCCTGCGAGCGGACCGACTTGGCGTCTACGGCCATGCGCGAAACACGAGCCCGAATATAGATCGGTTGGCATCGGCCGGCGTGGTCTTCGACAACGCCTACAGCACGACAAGCTGGACACTTCCCTCCCACGTCTCGATGCTCTCGGGTCTTTATCCGGAGGTCCACGGCGTTCGCAAGGGGAAGCAGAAGGTGAGCAAGCAGGTGGTCCTCTGCTCCGAGGTGTTCGAGCGCATGGGCTACCGGAACATGGCCGTGGTCTCGGGCCCGTACCTCAATCGCAGGTTCGGATTCAATCAAGGCTTCGAGGACTACGATGATCGGACCATCAGATTTCGGTCGACACCCGCGTCACATGCCGGTGTGACATCTCCTCAACAGCACGAGCGAATCGTCGAAGTTCTCGACACGCTGGGGGAAGATCGCTTCTTCCTCTTTTTGCATTACTGGGACGTTCACCTCGACTACGAGCCCCCGGGTCGCTACGGAACGATGTTCGATCCCGACTATTCAGGCGACATCAGCGGCCGCGGCTTCTTGGACAACGAGGACATCCGGGATGGCATGGACCCGCGAGATCTCGAGCATCTGCTTGCCCTGTACGACGGTGAGATCGCGTTTACGGATCATCACATCGGACTGCTCATGGACGAGCTCGAGCAGCGCGGGCTGTTCGAGCAGTCTCTGATCGTCTTTACAGCCGATCATGGTGACGAGTTCTTCGAGCATGGAGGGAAGGGGCATCGGCGCACCCTCTACAACGAGAGCCTGCAGGTCCCGCTGATCGTCAAGTTCCCAGGCGGTAGTTTCGCCGGTCACCGGGTCGATTCGGCAGCAAGTCTGGTGGATATCGTGCCCACGGTCTACGACTACATGGACATCGATTGGCCGTGGGAGCACAACGGGCAGAGTCTGCTTCCAGCTATCCTCGGTTGGGCTGTGCCGGACGGCGATCAGCCGCGATTTGCGGACCTCCACGGCGAGATTGCTTCGGCGATCGAGGGCCGATGGAAGGTCGTGCGGACTGCTGGCGAGAGTCCGACTGTCGAGCTCTATGACCTTGCACTTGATCCCGGTGAGCGTGAGAATCTGCTGCTGGAAGACGAAGACCTCGCGGGATGGCGCTCGCGGGTGGGGCGGAAGGGAGCGCGCGAAGCTCGCCAGGGACTCTCTTTGGGCCGTCGCCTCGAGGAATGGCAGGCGGCGGCGGAAATGCAGGCCGCAGATCTGGAGCGGGTCTCGATCGAGTACGACGAGGATCTGCGCAAGACGCTCAAGGCGCTCGGTTACCTCGATTAGCGCGCGCACGGGCGTTCGGGCAGTGGGCGTTGTGAGTGCTGCGCGAAGCAGCACGCGGTTGAAGGGGTTTCAAGGCGGCCGAGCCTCCCTTTCCGCCGAGCGTCGTTGTCACCAACCCGCCATGGAGTGGCCGGTTGGATGACGACGCCACGGCCTCGTGGCGGGCGCTGGGCACCTATCTTCGGCGCTGTCCGGGAGCGACGGCTTTTGTCCTGTCGGGCGACCGGATACTCACGCGGCACCTCGGCTTGAGGTCCAGCCGGCGTTGGCCGATCAAGATCGCTCGCTTCGACGCGCGCTGGATCCGCTACGAGCTGCGTCGGAAGGGCGGTTGAGGAGCTGAGCAGGAGGGAGTCTGCCGCCCTGATCCAGGAGATTGGATTCCGGGCCGCAAGAGTATCCTGCGAAGATTCAAGACCCCCTACGGCAAGGCGATCCGTGTTGTCATCATGGAGTCGGTCGATGACCTCGAACGTGAGATGGTCACGCAGGATTCCTGCATGGCAGGGTACGATGCCAAGAAAGCCGGAAAAGGGGAACGCACGAAGGGCGATCAGGCTCAACTGACGCTGACACAAGAGGTTCACGCGGGAGATGGCCGCACGATCATTGCCCGTTCCATAGGAGCAGTTCCGGCAGGATTGGGCGCCCCCAGGGGGCGCGGTCAGCCTGCGCTATACTCCGTCGCCGTGTTCGAGCCGACCCGAGCAGAGTGCCGCAGAGTGCCGCTGCTACGCCCTGGAATATCATCTGCGCGGCTTCGTTGCGACCGCGGCTCGAGCCGCAGGAGCCGGCCCGCCGCAGCGGCGTGTCTCGTCATCGCTCTTGGCTGGCTGTTTTTGACCGGATGCAAGCCTTCGAGTCAGGTTGTCAGGTCCGAGCCTCCCAGCAGGGTCTTCTTCATCGTCGTCGACACGCTTCGAGCAGACCATCTTGGACCCTACGGATACCCGCGGGC
>JABDQB010000205.1 GCA_013042495.1 Gemmatimonadota bacterium | reverse complement strand
GCAGCGGGAGGTGCCGCGTGGGTACCCGCACGGGGGCACTCGCCCTCGGGCACGATCTCGACCGTACGCTCGCGATTGCCGGTCCGGACGACCAGTGATACCGCCCGGTCGGGTTTCAGGTTGGCGAACCTTCGTCCGCCCTCGCCGGTGGTGATGAGGTGGCCATCGATGGCCACGATCTCGTCACCCTGCCGGATCTTGCCGGCAGCGGGCGAGCCCGGCTCGACGACCCGAACTTCGGGCTCCGAGCTGAAGTTCCATAGGCGCTCGTCCCCTTCCGTGGTCAGGGTGCAGTTCTGGCATTCGAAGCTGGAGATCCCGACCGTCCCGCGTAGCTCCGCATCGGGGCAGGCATCGGCTGCCACTCCGACCTGTCCGTGGAGCTGCACCGGTGACGCCAGCAGCAGGCCGCAGCCGACCAGGGCGGTGCCAAGGACTCTCGTCGCCTGACTTCTGATCTCGTTCATCATCACGTTCACCTCGTCCTCCCCTCGATCTAGAACTCGACCAGGAGCTGTCCGGCGGCTCCGTAGTCTTCCGATTCATGGGCCTTCGCCTGAAAGCCCTGAAGAATGCGGGCTGCCAGGGGATCGTCCGGTGCGAGACGCACGATCTCGTTGGCCGCCGCCCACAGTGCGGTGAGAGCCACCTCGAGAGCCTGGCTGGTGTCCGCCACCGCAGATCCGTCCGCCCCGGACAACGCCGCCAGGGCCGCTACGTAGTCCGACCCGGTCCGTTGCACCTGCGCGGCCAGGAGGGCGTCACCCTCCTCGAAGACGGTCTGGAACGCATCCGCCGTCTGGCGAGCGCCGAGCATCTGACCCAACGAGAGACCTGCTGCGAACAGCGCAATTCCCGCGGCGATCGCGGCGGCGGAACGCCACCAGGGCCTCCGCCTCTCAACGGCGGCGGTGGCGGTGCTTCCGAGACCGGCCGACCCCTTCGATGACGCGAGAAGACCCTCGTCTCGCAGGGCTCGCACTGTACGCTCCTCGAGCAGTTGTCCCGGGACCTTTTCGCGCGGAAGCGCTGCGAGCGCCTCGAGCTCCGCAGAAGTGAGATCCAGGGGCTCGGCTCCCTGCCCGTGCTCTCGATGGTCCGTCATGTCACGTCTCCCTGCGCGGAGCCCGCCGGGTCCAGGAGCCGGCGCATCGCGCGCCGGGCCGAGAACAGCTGGCTCTTGGAAGTGCCTTCGGTGACGCCGAGCCGCTCGGCGATCTCGGCGTGCTTGAATCCCTCGATGTCATGCAGCACCAGGACGGTTCGAAAACCCGGCGGCAGCCGCGAGATCGCCCTCTCCAGGTCGATCCGGGACTCCCGGGGATCGGGGCGTACCATCCCGAGCGAGTGCTCGGGCAGATCGGTCCACCGACCGCTCGAGCGCAGCCGGTTGCGGCACAGATTGAGGCCGATGCCGGTCAACCAGGTCTCGAAACGGGACTCCCAGCGGAATCCCGCGAGATTGCGGCTGGCCCTGATCCAGGTCTCCTGCACGATATCCTCCGCTTCCAACTCGTCCCCACCCATCACGCGCAGAACGAACTGGTACAGTCTCGGCGTATGCCGGCGGTACAGTTCGCGGAACGCGGATTCGTCGCCCGTGCCCGCGATTCGATCGGCCAGGAGCCGGTCGGTTGTTGTTACCACCGCTTGCGCTCTCATCTCGACATTGAGTGTCGGTAGACGGCTAGAGGGTTGGACGGCGAGGGGGGATCAGCGGGCCGCACCGTGCAGGTTCCACCATTCCTCCGCCCGCTCCCTGGTCCACGCTTCGCCTGCGCAGGCGTCGAGCCTCTCGTCGAGCTCGGCGGCGGTCTGCGGCCGGGCGGCGGGGTCTTTGGCCAGACAGGCCAGGATCACGGCCTCCAGGTCTGCCGGAATCTCCAGCTCCGTTCGCCGGGAAGGAGGTAGGGGCTCTTCCTGCACGTGTTTGAGCAGGGTCGCGACGGGCGTGTCGCCCGCAAAGACCGGCTGGCCGGTCAGCAGCCAGTAGGCCACGCAGCCCAGGGCGTAGATATCGGCCCGCCCGTCCGTGCTCCCGTCGCCCAGCGCCATCTCGGGCGCCATGAACGCGGGGGTGCCGGCGACGGAGCCCTCCTGGGTGAGGGCGGTCGCGCCGCCGGCCTCCTTGCCCGTCGACTTCACGAGCCCGAAGTCCAGCACCTTGACGAAGTCGTAGTC
>JABDQB010000201.1 GCA_013042495.1 Gemmatimonadota bacterium | reverse complement strand
CTCTCCGATCTCCGCTTCGCCCTCCGCCAGAGCATCAAGAAGCCCGGCTTCGCGATCATCGCCGTCTTGACCCTGTCGCTGGGGATCGGTGCCAACGCGGCCATATTCAGCGTTCTCGACGCTGTCGTGTTGAGTCCGCTCCGGTTTCCCGAACCGGAACGTTTGATCCGGATTTACGAGGCGGACTCGGAGAATCCGGAGTTTTCTTTCGGCTACCACACGGTGCCGGATTTCCTCGACCTCAGGCGCGAGGCCGCGGGAATCGAGCAGCTGGCAGCGATCTATACGTACCGAGAAGCAGGGCGGGACCTGACGGACGGAGAGGTGCCGCAGCGTATCCAGGTGCTGCCGACGAGCGCCAACTACTTCGAGGTGTGGGGGATCTCCCCCCTCCTCGGTCGCAGCTTCACCGTGGATGAAGAGCGGGATGACGCCACCGTGGCGATCCTCGGCTACCGGCTGTGGCAGTCGCACACCGGCGGTGACCCGAACGTGCTGGGGACGACGATCCGCCTCGACGGCTCGGCCTACACCGTGGTCGGCGTGGCACCGGCCGGCTTCCGGGACGTGGCGGGCGGTGACGTGGATGCGTGGGTCCCGCTCGATCTGCGGGAAGGAGAATTCTCGCGGCAGAACCACTTCCTGTCGCTCATCGGCCGGCTCGAGCGCGGAGTGTCCGTCGAGCAGGCGCAAAGCTACGTGAGCGCCGTCAATGCACGGCTCGTGGAGGAGTACGAAGAAATCGGGGACACGCAACTGATGCGGGTCGTGTCGCTGCACGACGATGTGGTGGGCTCCGCCGACACGATGCTCCGCATGCTGATGGGTGCCGCGAGCCTCGTCCTCCTGATCGCCTGCGTCAACGTGGCCAACCTGTTCCTCGCCCGTAGCATGGGCCGGAGGCGTGAGATCGCCATCCGGTCGGCGCTCGGTTCCGGGAGGGCGCGGCTGGTACGCCAGTTCTTTGCCGAGAGCCTGCTGGTGGCGGCGATCGCAGGTCTGGCAGGGCTGGTCTTCGCCCACTTGGGGGTGCGGTTCCTGCTCTCGATCAGTCCGGACGCGGTGGCGCGCGCGCAGGAGGTGGGACTCGACGGACGTCTGCTCGTGTTCGCCGCGGGGGTGACCGTGCTCACTGCCCTCCTGTTCGGGCTCGTCCCGGCGCTACGGGGCTCGCGGGTGGATCTGACTTCAGACCTGCGCGAGGGATCGCGCGGAACCGCCGGTGGCAAGCGATCGACGAGAATCCGCACGGCCCTGGTGGCCACACAGGTGGCCCTGGCTCTGGTCCTTCTCATCGGTGCCGGAATCCTGATCAAGAGCTTTGCGGCCCTCCAGGGACAGGACTACGGTTTCGACTCTTCTGACCTTCTCACGTTCGAGGTGCACCTGCCGGACACCCGCTACGAAGACCCGGCTCTGCGGGTCGACTTTCATCAGCGCTTCCACGAGCGGCTGCGATCGATTCCGGGGGTGGAGTCGGTAGCAGCCACCTCGTGGCTCCCGGCCGCCGGACCCTACCACGACTGGGGATTCAACTACGAGACTCCGGATGGAAACCGCGACTGGGAGGGCGCCCAGATGAGGATCATCGAGGGTGACTACTTCGAGACCATGGGCGTCCCACTCCTCACCGGGCGGACCTTCAACGAAGGCGACGGTGAGGATGCTCCGCCGGTGATGGTCATCAGCGAGACGGCGGCCCGGATCGCTTTCCCCGACCAGGATGCCGTTGGCGGACGATTCTACTCGGCGGACACCGTACGCACCGTGGTGGGAGTCGTGCCGGACGTGGCGTACGACGCGCGCGGCAGCCGTAAGTCGAAGATCTATATACCGCACACGGAATTCGGGGACGACCGCAACTGGGCCCTGGTTCAGGTCGTGAAGACGAAGTCGGGCCTGGGGATCCTCCCGCAGGTGCGGCGGGAGCTCGACGCGATCGATCCCGAGCTGGTGATCTACAGGGCCCGGACGATGGAGCAGGTGCTCGGACGAACCATGGAGAGCGAGCGATTCGCTCTCACTCTGATGGGCATTTTCGGCGCGGTGGCCCTGCTCCTGGCAGCCATCGGCGTGTACGGGATCCTTGCGTATTCCGTCAGCCAACGTACCCGTGAGTTCGGCATCCGGATGGCGCTCGGAGCGACCACCGGCGCCGTGCGGCGGCGTGTCCTGGCGCAGGGTGCGGTGTTAGCCGGTTTCGGTCTCGTCACCGGTCTTCTTGGGGCCTTCTGGCTCAGCAAGCTGCTCCAGAGCATGGTGTTTGGGGTAAGCGTCACCGACCCGCTGATCTACCTGCTGGTCACCCTGTGCCTGGCTGCCGTGGCGATGGCCGCCGGCTACGTCCCGGCCCGGAGGGCGACCAGGGTCACTCCGATGCAGGCGCTGCGCGAGGAGTGACGCCCGGGGGTCTCTCCCAACCGGCCGCCGGTTGACCGGCAGGTGCCGGGGCTGCTACATCCGCTCACGGCAGCCTCATGGGCGAACGGCCAACCGACAGCGGCGAAGCTCTCTGATGACCTATGACTTCGAGCGATTCTTCGATGACTCGTTGGACATGCTCTGCATCGCCGGCACGGACGGCTATTTTAAGCGCCTGAACCCCTCCTTCGAGCGCATCCTCGGCTGGTCCACGGAGGAACTCCTGGAACGCCCGTTCGTCGATTTCATTCATCCCGAGGATATGGAAGCGACGATCCGCGAGGTGGGCCGGCTGGCGGAGGGGCTTCCGACGATCTCGTTCGAGAACCGGTACCGGTGCGCAGACGGGACGTATCGTCATCTCCGGTGGACGGCGCACCCGGATCCCGAAACCGGTCTGCTCTACGCGCTCGCCCGGGATGACACCGGGCTGCTCGCGGCGCGCGATCGATTCCGAATCGCGCTCGAAGCCTCCCCCACCGCCATGATCATGGTCGACGACGATGGCCGGATCGTGATGGTCAATCACGCGGCGGAAGGGCTGTTCGGCTACGAGAACGACGATCTGGTCGGAGAGCGAGTCGAGGTCCTGGTGCCGGAGTCGTACCGGGAGGGTCACCCGGCGCTGCGGGCCGGTTTCGCCGGCGAGGGCGCCCGGCCGATGGGCGTGGGCCGGGACCTCATGGCACGGAGGAACGGCGGCGCGGAATTCCCCGTTGAGATCGGCCTCAACCCGATCCGAACGGCAGAGGGAAGCTTCGTTCTGGCGGCGGTGGTCGATCTCACCGAGAGAGTCCGGGCCGCCCGGGAACTGGAGCGCTCGAACCGTGAACTGGAGCACTTCGCCTCCGTCGCCTCGCACGATCTCCAGGAGCCCCTCCGCATGGTCGCTGGCTACATGCGGCTGCTCGACCAGCGGCACGCGGGAGAGCTCGACGCATCGGCTCGCGAGTACATCCGGTACGCCGTCGAGGGGACCGCCCGCATGCAGGCTCTGATCGAGGGCTTGCTGACCTACGCCCGGGTTCAGCGGGGACAGACCGGCCTCGAACCGACCTCCCTGGATGACGCCGTCGAGTGGGCCGTTTCGAATCTCCAGGCTGCCGTCGACGAGTCGGGTGCCGCGCTCGCCATCGATCCTCTTCCCGTCGTGGACGGTGATGCGACCCAGCTCGGCCAACTCTTCCAGAACCTGATCGGAAATGCGATCAAGTTCCGCAGCGACGACCCCCTCCAGCTGGAGATCAGCGCCGTCGAGCAGGATGGAGAGTGGCTCCTGGCCGTCGCCGACAACGGGATCGGCATTGACGACGAGTCGCGGGAGCGGGTGTTCGAGATATTCCAGCGACTTCACGACCGTGCGGAGTACGAGGGCACCGGTATCGGTCTGGCGGTCTGCCGGCGCATCGTCGAACGACATGGGGGACGTATCTGGCTGGAAACCGCTCCGGGCGGAGGCACAAAGG
>JABDQB010000199.1 GCA_013042495.1 Gemmatimonadota bacterium | reverse complement strand
TGTATGGGGTGCCGCTTCTCGACGGCGAGTTCTGTGCTCATGTCACTCAATGTAAGTCTCCGCGCGGCAGAAGCCAGTCGTAGATCTAGACACGTGTTGAACGGAATCCACTCGTCCGCAAAAATGTCAGTATGACCAATTGTTGTCAATGACATTTATTAGACAACACTTGCCAAACGCCAGCGACATGCGCAAACTGGTCTTGCGAACACGTCCCTGAGAATCAGGAAACAGGCATGAACCAGGTCCTGCGAAGAAAGATGAGGGTGAAGCGACCGATCGAAGAGGTCTTCGGTTTCTTCGTCGATGCCGCCAACCTCGAGCAAATCACGCCCCCGGAGCTGCGATTCCGTATCCTCACGCCGCTCCCGATCCCGATGCGAGAAGGGACGCTGATCGACTACCGGCTGCGACTCTGGGGCCTGCCCATCTCGTGGCGCACCCTGATCTCGCGCTGGGATCCGCCGCATGGTTTCGTGGACGAGCAGCTTCGCGGTCCCTATCGAACATGGATTCACACTCACCGATTCGTCGCAGACGAGCACGACAAGACGGCGACCTGGATTCACGACGAAGTGCAGTACCGGCTTCCCTTCGGTCCGGCCGGCGGATTGGCACTCCCTCTGATTCGGCGTCAGGTCGAGCGCATCTTCGACCACAGGGCCCTGGTGACGGCGACCGTATTCGAAATGTGACGAGGGATATCGCGCATCTCAGAGATGCAGGGCGATCCTCGCAGCCAGCCGGGCATTGGATTCCAGGAGCGCCAGGTTGGTGGCCAGCGTGCGCCCCCGGCTGATGCGCGATACGCTCTCGAGCAGGAACGGGGTGACGTCCTTGCCACGGATGCCCGCCTCCACCGCCTCGACCAGAGCCAGCTCGATCCAGCGGTCGACCTCGGCCCGCGGTATTGCGGCGTCTTCCGGCGGAGGCTGCACGACCAGCACTCCCTGCCGCCGACGAAGCGCACCCTGCACCTCCACGATGGTCGCGACGTCTGATGGGTCGTCGGCGCGGTGCTCCAGCTTCAGACCGCTCGCGGTGGAGTAGAACGCAGGGAACTCGTCTGTCCCGAAGCCGATCACCGGAATGCCGAGGGTCTCCAGCGCCTCGAGGGTCCGCTCGAGATCGAGAACCGACTTCGCTCCCGCGCACACGACCGCGATCGGGGTCCCGGCCAGGGCCTGGATGTCGGCCGACACGTCGAGGCTGTCTTCACCCCCTCGATGAACACCTCCGATTCCGCCCGTGGCCATGACCGAGATCGAAGCGGTGTTTGCCAGGGCCGCCGTGGCGGCCACGGTCGTGGCGCCCGGGCGGCGCTTCGCGATCACGGGTGCGATGTCGCGGACGCTCACCTTGGCCACGGCGCTCGTCGTCGCCAGCTCACCGATTTCGTCGAGAGTCATCCCGATGATGGCGCGTCCTCGCAACAGACCGATCGTCGCGGGAATGGCTCCTTCCGCGCGGACGGCGGCCTCCATCGCATCGGCTGCCTGGAGATTGACGGGGTGAGGCAGGCCGTGCGCGAAGACCGTCGACTCGAGGGCCACGACGGGCCGTCCCGTAGCCAGCGCCGTGGCAACCTCGACCCGGACGTCCAGATATCTTTCCAAGCAGCCTCTCCCTGGTCGCGGCCACGCGCCGCCAGCGGGGGCCGGCGGCGCAACGACCTCGGCAATGTACCGATCCGCGAATCGATAGACGACCGAGACCGGCAATTTGCCGTCCGCGCATCGGGAAGGCATTCTCAGGCGGCCAGGCGCCGTTCAATGATTCGTGGCAATGAGGAGGTCGAGCATGACAGGACCGTTCGAAAGCAGCCCCGGAACGTCGGGAGGTTTGGGATCTCGACTGCTGGGCCGGAAGGCGCGGGGAGCCGCCGCCCGCGACATCGAGGCCATGCTCGCCGGCTCGCCGGACATCTCCGGAGTCACTGCCGAACGGGTTGCTGCGATCGCGACGGAACACGGAGTGGAGCTGTCACGCCTGCGGTCGCAGTGTCGCGACCTGTATCGGCGCTATCTCGAGTACTGCCTGGTGGACAACGCTCTCAGTGAGGCGGAAGCCGCGGACCTCGGCCACTTGCGAACCATCCTCGGCCTCTCCGGTGAACTGGCGTCAGAAGTCCACGAAGAAGTCGCGTGTGCCGTCTACGGCGCAGCGGTGAACGAAGTCCTGTCGGATCACCGACTCGACCCCGAGGAAGAAGAGTTCCTGCAGCGGATTCGTGACGACCTGGATATCGATCCCGACGCGGCGGAGCGCGCCATGCAGGAAGGTCGCCGCCGGGCCCGGCAACGCTACCTCTCCACCGTCGTCTCCTCGGATGACCTCCTGGTCGCTTCGCAGGAGATCAAGCTCGAGATCGAGGGATCCTCCGAGGAGTCGCTGGAGGGAGCCGTCAGGGACGCCCTCGCAGAAGCCGCCACGGTCCTTCCCGGACTGAAGCGGGTGGCCGTGTCGGCGCTGGAGGCCGAGGTGGAAAGCGGCGCTGTTTCCCGCTGGCACGTGAAGCTGAAAGCGGTGCTCGACAAGCGCTGAGATCCGGCCGTCAAGCGTCCCGGATCAGATCACGAAGGGCTTCGGGGTCCGAGACGGGCCGCTCACACGCAAACCCACTGCACAGGTATGCCGCGGCGTGGCCATCGAGAAGGCCGAAGCTCTCGGTGAACGGCGCCAGCTCGGCAATCGACCTTCCCCCGGCACCCGGCGGCCGCAGCAATACGACGCGGGCCGGATGGTAACCCTCTCCTGCAACCGCTAGAAGCGCAGCCGTTTCCGCCGATTCCGGATCGCCAACGATCACGAGCTCCTGGGACGGTCCGATTTCCATATCGAGGGCCGACAGGAAGAACGTGAAGGAGGAGGGTTGCGACGCGACCTGGCGAGAGAACGCCGACGCGGTCTCCGAGGCGAGCTTCTCGTAGTCCGAGCGCCCGGTCAGCCGTGCCAGTCGAACGAGATTGTACAGGGCCACCGAATTCCCGGATGGGATGGCACCATCGTAGACCTGGCGTTGACGGACGAGCAGGTCTTCCCTTCCGGCAGCGCTGAAATAGAAGCCGCCGCGAGCGGTGTCGCGAAACCGTTCGATCATCGCTTCGGTCAGCCGGATCGCGCGAGCCAGGTGCTCCGGCTCCAGAGTGGCCTGGTACAATTCGATCTCGCCCCACGCCAGGAACGCGAAGTCATCGAGATTGGCCCCGAGCGCCGCCTCCCCGTCACGATACCGGTGCAGCAGGTCGCCGTCTCTCCACATCGTCGAGTCTATGAAGGTGGCTGCTCTGCCGGCCGCGGCCACCAGATCCGCATCCCCGAGCGCGCGGCCGGCGCGCGCCAGTGCGGCGATCATCAGGCCGTTCCAGTCGGTGAGCACCTTGTCGTCCAGCAGCGGGCGCTCCCGATGGCCACGTTGCTCGAAGAGAGAAAGGCGGGCCTCCGCCACGATCGTCGCCGTCTCATCTTCCGTGAGGCCGAGGTCACCGGCCACTTCGGCGAGGGGACGGGCCCGATGAGCGATGTTGAGGCCGGTGGGCTCGCCAGAGGCTTCGTCACGGTAGTTGCCCGAGACCTCCAGCCCCCAGGTTTCGGACGCGGCTCGGGCACCGAGGTCCCCGAGGACGGCTTGAACCTCGTCCAGGGACCACACGTAGAACTTGCCCTCCTCGCCCTCACTGTCGGCGTCCTCGGCGGAGTAGAAGGCACCGTCGGCAGACGTGAGGTCTCGCAGCACGTACTCCGCGATCTCTCGCACGACGGCTTCCCTCTCCAGGCCAGGCTTTGCTTCGACGGACTCGGTGAACGCGAGCATCAGCATCGCCTGGTCGTAGAGCATCTTCTCGAAATGCGGCACGAGCCACTCATGGTCCGTCGAATAGCGGTGAAATCCGAAACCGACCTGGTCGTACACCCCTCCGGCGCGCATCGAATCGAGCGTCTGCTCGACCATCGCGAGCGCCATATCTACCCCGGTTCGTTTCCAGTATCGAAGCAGGAACAGGAGGCGATGCGGAGTCGGGAACTTGGGGGCGGACCCGAATCCGCCGTGCTCCCGGTCGAACGAGGCCGACAGCTCGCCGAACCCCTGTCGGAGCACTTCGGCCCCGAGCGAGCGCCCGCCGAAGTCGGCGGCCTCCATGCTGTCGAGATGCTGCCGGATCGAAGAGGCCGTGCTCAGTAGCGCGGGCCGATCCTCGCGCCAGGCCTGCCCCACGCGAGGCACCAGGTTCACCATCCCCACCCGACCGTGCCGGTTGTCGCGGGGAATGTACGTGGCGGCCAGGAAGGGAACCCGATCCGGGGTCATTAGAATCGTCAGGGGCCAGCCGCCGTGTCCGGTGGTCAGTTGAGCCACCGCCATGTAGATGCCGTCGACGTCCGGTCGCTCTTCCCGATCCACCTTGATGTTGACGAACGCCTCGTTCATGAGGCGAGCCACCTCGGGATCCTCGAACGACTCGTGCTCCATTACGTGGCACCAGTGGCACGTGGCATAGCCGATCGACAGAAAGATCGGCCGGTCGAGCTCCCGGGCCGCCTCGAAGGCTTCCTCGCCCCACGGATACCAGTCCACCGGATTGTTGGCGTGCTGGAGCAGGTACGGGCTTTTCTCGTGAATCAGTCGATTGGGCATGGACCGGACGGTAGTCGGCGGCCGGTGGGACGGCAATCGAAGTTGCGCGATATGTCGTAACTCAGGGCCTTCCGACATCCCGACGAATCGCACAGGGGGGATTTGCAAGATGTACTTCCGGATTGCAGCGATCGTGACCGGGACACCGGGGGACACGGGTCCAACGTTTCCGTTGGAATACCGGCTTTTCAGGGGCCGTCCCCTCCATCCTGCAAAGGACGGAGCGGCTTTTGCGACCTGCACAGCTGACGACACTCAGCGAGGAGGGCGACATGCAGGTCGCGTTCTACGACTGGACGACCTACTGGACCGGGGCTCTCGAAAAAGGCCAGGGCACGTTGCCACCGTGCGTGCTTTATCTGCTGGAGGCCGCGCGCGACGATGACTACGAAGATTTCGCGGCGCAGGCCCGATCGATTCCATACCTCGAGCTCACCGTCGCCCAGGTGATCTTCGAGCGAATCGAAGAACTGCATCGGGAGGAGCCCGGCCTGGATCGGCCGGCCGAGGCGATCGCCGAGTTGGTGGACATGCTCGTTTCCGAGGAGGCCAACCGGAATGCCGCGTAGGGCGGCTCCTTTGCACAAACCTGCGTCCCCGGTTATTCGCCATTTTTCGCCTGATTCACACGTTATTCCACACTCCGGTCTCTCGAACGCCTCGTTCGTAGCCCACATTCGAAGCGGATTTTCGCCTATTTCGCATGTTTTGCGGGGGAAACGCGATGTGGAACGACACTTGCTCTTTTCGCGCCCGGATCAGTGCGGCCCTTCGTCAGACGCCGCCCTGCGGACAGGGACGAGACGAGTTCGGGATTCCTGAATGGCGACCGAAGAAGAAATTCGACATCACGGCCCAGAGGACGCTGCGGAAAGCGGTGGGGCGGAGCGCATCCATATCTCGGTGCCTCCCCCTCTCCCCAGGAGCATCCCCTGGGAGCCGCTGGACTCGTCTCCTGAATCCGGCCTCGAGGCCCTCTACGACGTTTTCATCACCCAGGGAGCCCTGCGGGAACTCCTGGCGCACGCCGGCGGGTCCGAAGACGAGCTTCATCCTTTCGGTCTCCTGGCCGGAGACCTGTGCGAGGACCTCGACTCGGGCAGGAAGTACGTGCTCATCAGCGGAGTATGCCCCTCACCACTTCCCCTGTACGATGATCCGCTGGACCTGATTCCGGCGGAATCCTGGGACGTGCTCCGAAGCGCCGCCGCGAGACTGCGTGGTAATCTCGTCGGTTGGTATCTGCGGCGTGGCGGTCCGGTCTCGCTGTCGGACGCCGAACTCAACACCCACCGCAAGTACTTCAGCGAGCCATGGCACAGCGCGATCCTCGTCGCGGGTGAGGAGGAGGATCGGCGGGGTGGCTTCTTCCGGCAGACCTCTGACGGCATCCCGGTGTCTTCGCCGATGCCGTTCTCCGAAGTGGTCGCCACCCGGGCCATCGGCAGCGGCGAGCGCCGCACCGTCCTCGACTGGACGAATGTGCGGACGAGCGCCGAAGTGGTGCGCGAGAATCTGCCGGCATCCGCCGAAGCTCAGGGAGGCAAGTCAGCGCCGGCGCCGGCCAGAACCCCGTTTTCCAACCAGGACGGCTTTTCCGGACCGCTCGCGGAGGAGATCGCACGCCGATCGATCGTCGCCGTTGCGGCACGCACGGCCGCCGAGCTCGGCGAGCAGCGCCAGGCGGCGGAAGAGGCGGCGAAAGAGGCGGAAGAGGAAGCGGTCCGCAAGGCGGCCGAGCTGGAAGAGGCGCGGGTAGCGGCCGAACAGGCGGCGCAGCGCACAGCGGAGATCGAGCAGGAGGAAGAGGAGGAAGCGGAGGCCCGGTTGAGGCAGGCCGAAGCGGAAGCCGAGCGACGGCAGGCGGAAGACGCCGCGCGGGAAGCGGAGGCCGCGGCAAAGCAGGCGGAAGCGGAGGCCGACCGGCGGGCCCTGGATCTCGAGCAGCTTCGCACGGTGACCGCCGAGGCGGAGAGGCGAGCGACCGAACTGGAAGAGGCGCTGAAGGCCACCGAAGCCGACGCCGCTCGACGCGTCGCCGAACAGGAGGCCGCCCGGCTGGCCGCAGAGCAGGAGGCCGCCCGGCAAGCCGCGGAGGCCCAGTCCGCCCGTCGGGCTGCCGAGGTGGAGGCCGAACTCCGAAAGACGGAAGAAGCAGCGCGGATCGCCGCCGAGCAGGAGGCGAGCCGTAGGATCGAGGAAGCCCAGCGTGGCCGTCAGCTCGCGGAGGCGGAAGCCGAGCGAAGGGCCGCCGAGCTGGAGGCTACGCTCGAATCGGCCGAAGTCGCCCGCCAGGAGGCTGAAAAGGAAGCCTCCCGCCGGGCCGCCGAGCTCGAAGCCTCGCGGCTCGCCGTCGAAGAAGAGGCGGAACGGCACGCGCTCGAGCTGGAGGCAACGCTCGCCGCGGCTCAGGAAGCCAGGGAGGCCGCCGAGACAGAGGCTGCCCGCCGAGCCGCCGAGCTCGAAGCGGCGCGCAAGGAAGCGGAGGAACTGGCCGAGCGACAGGCCAGAGAGCTCGAGGCCACGCTCGAGACGGCCGAGGCAAACCGGCACGATGCGGAAGCCGAAGCCCGCCGGCGAGCCGGAGAACTCGAGGATGCGAGACGCCAGGCCCAGGCGGAGGCCGAAAGACAGTCCGCCGAACTGAAAGCCACGCTGGACGCGGCTGAGGCCGCCCGCAAAGCTGCGGAGGCCGAAGCGGCCCAGCGCACGGCCGAGCTCGATGCGGCCAGGCAGGCCGCCGAGGAGGAAGCCGAGAGACAGGCCGCTGCACTGCAGGCCACGCTTCGCGCCGCCGAGGAAGCGCGTCAGGCCGCGGAGGCAGAGTCTGCCCGCCGGACCGCCGAGCTGGAGGCAGCTCGAAGAGCAGCCGAGGAAGAGGCGGAAAGACAGGCCGCCGAGGCCGCAGCGGCGATCCAGGCAGCCGAGACCGAAGCCTCGAAGCGCGCCGCCGAGGCGGAAGCTGCACGTGAAGCCGCCGAGCGGGAGGCCCTGCGGCGCCAGGTGGAGGCCGAAGAGCACGAGCAGGCTATCACGGATGCCGTTCGCCGGGTCGGTGAACTCGAGGAGGCCCGCAAGGCCGCAGAAGCCGAAGCGGCCCGTTGGGCCTCGGAAGCCGAATCCGCACGCAAGGAAGCCGAGGCAGAGGCGGCCCTGAGAGCAGCGGAGATCGAAGAGATGCGGCGGGCGGCTGCCGAGGCCAGGCAGGTTGCACAGCAAGAGGCCGAAAGACGCTCCGCCGAGGTGGACGAGGCCCGGACGGCCGCCGAGCTGTCGGCGCGGCGTGCCAGTGAGGCCGAAGCGGCACGAAGTCTCGCGGAAGCGGAAGCCGAACGCCATCGCTCGGAAGAGGTCCTGCGCCGGGAGGCGGAGACCGTGGCGCTGCAGAAGGCAGCGGAGCTGGAAACGGCCAGAGAGGCGGCGGAAGAGGAAGCCGCGCAGCGTGCAGCCGAGGTCGCGGCGGCGAAGCGACAGGCCGAAGAAGAAGCCGCGAAGCGGGCGGCGGAAGCCGAAGCTCGCCGCGCCGCCGAGGAAGAGGCCGCGCGTATCTCTGCCGAGCTCGACGAGACTCGCCAGAGCGCGGCTGTCGAGGCGACCCGGAGCGCGGCGGAGGCCGAAGCGGCTCTCGAAGCCGCACAGCGAGAAGCCGCGCGGCGCAGGGATGAAGAAAAGGCGCGCCGGGATGCCGAGATCGCCGCCGCGGGCCGGGCCGCCGAGTTGGAATCCGCCAGGCAGGCCGCGCTGGCAGAGGCGGAGCGGATGGCCGAGGAAGCCGCGGCCGCCGTCGAGGCAGCCCGGGTCGAGGCGGAACGACGGGATCTCGCCGAGAAGGAATCGGCCCGGAAATCGCTGCAACTCGATGCCGCCAGGCAGGCCGCGGAAGAAGCGCTTCGAAACGCGACCGAAAAGCGTGCCGCCAAGGAGGCCATCCAGGAAGAAGTCGCTCTGCTGACCGAACAGGACGAGGCGGCGCTGCGCGAAACCGAGGACCGGATTGCCCGGGAATCGGCCGACCTGGAGAAGGCCCGCGCGGCCGCGGAGGAACGAGCCACGGTGCTGGCGACCGAGGCGGAGGACGCCTGGCGCTCCGCCCGGCTCGAATCGGACCGGCGGCGCAAGGCGGAAGACGAAGCGGCTTCTCGCGTCGCGGAGCTGGAGACCGCGCGCATGGCCGCCGAGGACGAGGCCGCCCGCATGTCGGCCAAGGCCCGGAAAGTCGCCGAGATCGCGCGCGAAGAGGTCGCTCGCCTTCGGATGGAGCGGAAAGCGCTGGAGAATGCGGTCGCCCAGCGTGGCGCCGAACTCCAGGCGATCCGACAACACACGGCCCAGGAAGTGGAGCGCCGGAGGGACGCCGAGCTGCAGCGGGCGGTCGAGGCGGCAGCTCGACAGAAGGCCGAGGAAGCCGCTTTCCAGGCATCGGTCGAGCGGGCTCGCCGCGAAGTGGCGGAGGCTGATGCTGCGAAAGTCCAGGCGGCTGCGGTGGAAGCCTCCGAGGAGGAAGTCGAGACGGTTCGCTCGGATCGCGAAGACGAGCTCGCCGCCGCCCGAGAACGCAAGCGCGAACAATGGTCCAGCCGAGCTCGTAAGGCGGGAAATGTCGCGGCGAGTATCGGGATCGTAGCTGTCGCCGTCTTCGGGGCCAATCGGATCTTCCAGTTCCCTCAGGCGGTAGATCGGGCTCCGTCGGTCGTTCGCAGCGTGCCGCGGGCGCAGCCGGCACAGGCCAGGCCGGCTGAGGCGATCCCTGGAGACTCCGCCGGTTTGGAGGGCTCCACTACAAACCTGCTGGGCGCTTCCGGCGCCGGAGCTGCCTTCCCGGTCGTCCTGCCACCCGACTTCGAATCCGGGGTTCCCGGAGTGGAGGAGCCCGAGGTGGTTCCGGCGGGCGTCGATCCGCGGAGCCTGGCCCTGGACGCACTGGCCGACTCTGCCGATGGCGCCATGGTCTACTTTCGCAGCCTCGCAGCAGCGTTCGAGGACGGGGACGGGGGCTGCGACGAGCTCAAAGCCGCCTACATCGAGGTGGACTCCCGGTGGGTCGCCTACGTGGTGAACGGCATCTCCCGCGTGGAGTCCGCTCTCGACGAAGAGCGCACCAGCCGGCACCAGGCGCTCACGCGCGACCTGCAGCGCGTCGAACTGTCCTACGAGGTCACCGGCTGCCCCGTCCCGTGATTCCCCGCTGATTCCGGAAACCCGTCAGTCGGGCGATCTGCTCGAGTACGTGCCCGACCCCCCTTCGAAAGACTCCGTTTGAGTACATTGGAGCCGTCGATCCGGCGCCGCGGGGGCTGACAACGGGCTCTCGCAGACGGCCACGGACGCGGAACTCTCGCGGAGGCTTCACCTTGAGCACGCACGTCAGCTTCCTGGAACAGGTAAATCGCAGCTTCGACCGGGCTGGCTCGATCTCGGGTCACGACCCCCGGCTCCTCGACCAGATCAAGGAGTGCAACAGCGTCTACCGCCTCACGTTTCCGGTGAAGCGTGACGACGGATCGATCGAGGTCGTCCGGGCCTGGAGGGCCGAACACAGCCATCACAAGCTTCCGACCAAGGGCGGGATCCGATACAGCACCACGGTCAACGAGGACGAGGTCATGGCGCTGGCGGCTCTCATGACGTTCAAGTGCGCGATCGTGGACGTGCCGTTCGGGGGAGCGAAGGGCGGCATCAAGATCGACCGCCGGAAGTACTCGCCCGGCGAGCTGGAGAGAATCACGCGGCGGTACACGTTCGAACTGGTGAAGAAGATGTTCATCGGTCCGGGTGTGGACGTCCCCGCTCCGGACTACGGAACCGGGCCGTCGGAGATGGCGTGGATCGTGGACACGTTCAAGTCGCTCACCGGTGGCGGCGAACTCAACGGCGAAGCCTGCGTCACGGGTAAACCGCTTGCCCAGGGAGGCATCGGCGGTCGGCTCGAGGCGACGGGCCGCGGCGTGTATCTCGGCGTGCGGGAGGCCTGCGACATCGAGGAGGACATGCGGGCGCTTGGACTGTCCAGGGGTCTGGAGGGCAAGCGAGTGGTCATCCAGGGACTGGGCAACGTCGGTTACCACGCCGCGAATTTCCTCCAGCAGGATGGATCCGTGCTGGTGGGCCTGGCCGAGTACGAGGGAGCCATCGCGAATCCGGCCGGGCTCAACCTGGACGCGGTGGTAACGCACCGCCGCGAGACGGGCACCATCCTCGGGTTCCCCGGGGCCACCGACATCCCGAAATCGCGCGAGGCGCTCGAGCTCGACTGCGACATCCTCGTCCCGGCCGCACTCGAGAACCAGATCGACGAGAACAACGCTCCTCGAATCCAGGCAAGGATGGTCGCCGAAGCCGCGAACGGACCCACCACGTCGGCCGCCGACGAGATTCTGGCCGAAAAGGGGGTTGTCGTCCTGCCCGACCTGTACCTGAACGCCGGCGGGGTCACGGTATCCTATTTCGAGTGGCTGAAGAACCTGTCCCATGTCCGGTTCGGACGCATGGAGAAGAGGTTCGACGAAAACTCACATCGCCAGCTCCTCGCGGCAGTCGAGAAGGCCACTGGGGCGAGCTTCTCGGACAGTGATCTGATCAGCTCGGTAGCCGGCGCGGACGAGCTGGACCTGGTGAACTCGGGACTGGAGGAGACGATGATCGACTCGTTCCACCAGATTCGGGAGGTCCAGAAACAAAAAGGCGACGACCTCGACCTGCGCACGGCCGCCTTCGTGAACTCGATCGACAAGATCGTGGTCTGCTACGAGGAGCTGGGCATCTTTCCATAGACAACTTTGGATCCCGAGTCCGGCGCGGGAGCCATAGCGCCTATCCGTCAGGACGACCCTTAGAAGACAGGAGATACGGATGCGTCATCAGTTGGCGGCCCTGGCTGCCCTTTCCATCCTCGTTGCCTGCGGCGGTGAGCCGCGGGAGGGGCAAGAGACCGGTGACCGAGAGGCTGCCGACGTCGGAGTAGCGACGGTCGACGGCGCGAGTCTCGGCACGGTCGTCGTCGCCGGCACGTGCTCTGGCGCGGCGCAGGTG
>JABDQB010000195.1 GCA_013042495.1 Gemmatimonadota bacterium | reverse complement strand
GCCCGGAGCGCCCGCGAGAACCGGCGGCCGCTACTGGCGAGATCCGGCGAAATCCGGACGACGCTGGATGGACTGGAGTCGGAGATTGCTCTCCTGGAAGCCGCCTACCGTCCGATCACCGAGCGGCGCTCGCTGGTCGCCGAGGAGAAGGAAGCCGAGGCACGTCTGGGCGCGCTGTCCGATTCCATCCGCTGGCTCGAAGAGACCGCAGCCGAGGTCGCCCGGGCCGAGACGGAGGCGACCGAGGCGGAGGCCGGCGGTCGCTATCCCACGGACTTCGAGGCCCGGGTCGGTCAGGCCGAGCTGCTCTGGGAGCAGGAGGCGGCCCTTGGAGCGGAGCGGACGGATCTGGCGGGAGCGCCGGACAACTCCACGCCGGTATTGCGATCTCGGGTTCCCGTTCTCGGTGCCTTGCTCGTGGCTGGGGGCGGGGGCATCGCCGCAACCGTTTCCGGGAGCGTTGGCGCCGCCCTGGCCGTCGCCGGGTTGCTGGTCGTGGCGGCGGGCGTTTGGATGGCCCGGTCAGGCGGTTGGGCCGGAATCCGCGCGACCGATCGATCGGGGCGGCTGGAGGAGGAACTCGCCACGGTCCGATCGCGACTGCACGCGATCGTGACCGGGCTTCCCGAGCCGCCATTGACGCTGGCAAGCATGCCGGGACACCGGAAGAGCTTCCGCCGGCAGGAGGATTCGCGTGTTGCTCTCGGCCACGCGAGCGAGCGGGTTGACGAGGCCGTCCAGCGCGCTGCCCGCCTTCTCGAGCAGCCCGTATCTTCTGGCGATACTCCCGGCCTCGACGTGCGAAGCCAGCTCGAGACCGCACGGGAAGAAGCGCGAACGGCCCTGGCCCGGCTGCAACTGCGCCTCGAAGAGCAGCCTTCCACTCCACGCCTCCCGCCGGGAGTGGATTCCACCGTTCCGGCAGTTGAAGCGGCCCGCGATGAGCGTCGCCTTCGAAGGAACGCTCTTAGCGAGGAGGGCACCCGGCTGAACGTAGAGCTTCTCGATCTGGGTCGAGCTTCCGAGGACGTGTTTGCCCTCGAGCGCGAGCTTTCGGATCTCCGGGACCGGATCGCCGAAACGGAGTCGGAGGTGAGCGTTCGGCGATTCTCCTGGGAGCTCGTGAGCGACGCATACGAGGAATTCAGAGCTACGGACCAGGACCGACTCCTCCGGGCCGTGAACCGGCGATTGGACGAACTTTCGGAAGGACGGCTAGGTCCGGTCGAGGCGGTCGGAGACCTTGCGTCGGCGCGCGTTCAGCTGGCCGGACGCAGCCTTAGGCTGGACTCCCCTCCCCTGAGCTTCGGCGAGAAGCACATCGTTCTGCTGGCGATCCGCCTTGGCGCGGCAGACTTCCTGGCGAGCGACGGCACCAGCCACCCGCTGCTGGTGGACGAGCCCTTTACGCATCTGGACGAGGAGCGGTCGCGAGAGGTATGGGACCTCCTCGTGAAGCTCGCGGCCGACCGGCAGGTGATCGTCACCACACAGGACCGGCTGGTGCTCGACCACCTGGGCATTGAGCCTGACATTGAACTCGTGGCGTCGGGCAGGGCTGAGAGTCCCCGTCAGCCGAAGTCCGCGCCGCCAGATCGCGAGATCCGCGGGCCCGACCGCCCGGCGACCCCGGAGCCCGGCAGCCCGCCGTCGAAGGAGCCGGCGCAGGCCCAACTCGAACTGGGCTGAGCCGGAGCTCTCACCCGCAAACCGGGATCTTCCCTTTCCAACCCTTCCCTGCGATCCTTGGTCTCCGCTGCGCCAACCGCAACGGAACGAAACCGGAGCGTGTTGTAACAAGGTCTGAACGGAGGACTGGTTCACTGGTGGCGAGGTTGCGTTGATACTCTCAGATACATCGATCCGCCGGCCCGTGCTCACGAGCATGGTCGCGACGGCTTTGGTCCTGTTTGGCTTTTTGAGCTTCACCCGGCTTTCGGTGCGAGAGCTTCCGGACGTGGACCCCCCTGTCGTCTCCGTGTCCGTGTTTCTGCGAGGCGCCAACCCTCGCGTGATGGAAACCACGGTGACCGACATTCTCGAGGAGGAACTCAGCACGCTACCTGGCGTCCGGACTCTGACCTCCTCCAGCGGTGAGCAGAGCAGCAACGTGACGATCGAGTTCACCCTCGACCGCGACCTCGAACTGGCAGCCCAGGACGTCCGGGACAAGGTGGCGCGCGTTCGTGGACGTCTGCCGCAGGACATCCAGGAACCGGTAGTCGCCAAGCAGGAAGCCGACGCACAGCCCTTCATGTGGATGGCCGTCTCGGGCTCCAACTACGATCTTCTGCAACTGTCGGACATCGCGGACCGCGTCGTCAAACGCCGACTGCAGTCCCTTCCGGGAGTCGGACGGGCCCAGATCGCCGGGGAACGTCGTTACTCGATGCGGGTGTGGCTCGAATCGCGAGAACTGGCGGCCAGGGGGCTCACCGTCCAGGACGTGATCGCTGCGATCCGTACCCGGAATGTCGAGGTACCGGCCGGTCGGATCGAATCCGAGAGGCGGGAGTTCACGGTCCGGTCCCTCGGCGAGCTCAAGACCCCGGATGAGTTCGGCGCCCTGGTGGTGTCCAGTGCCGACGGACAGGTGATTCGCCTCCAGGATCTGGCGCGAGTCGAGCTCGGGGCCGAAAACGATCGCTGGTCGCTTCGTTACAACGGTGAGTCCGCCGTGGCGATCGGCGTGGTCCGGCAGTCCAAGGCGAATTTGATTGAAGTGTCGGATGCGGTCCGCGCCGAGCTCCCGGGCATCCAGGCCGCGCTTCCACCCGGAATCGCCATCAACATCGGCTTCGACCAGGCCCTGTTCGTGCGGCGGTCGATCCAGGAGGCCGAGGAGACCCTCGTGCTGGCCGGTATCCTGGTCGTGTTCATCATCTTCATCTTCCTGAGGAACTTCAGGGCGACCATCATCCCCGGGCTCGCCATCCCGACCTCGATCATGGCCGCTTTCACCGTACTGTACGCACTCGGCTTCACGATCAACAACTTCACGCTGTTGGCCCTGATCCTGGGGATCGGGATTGTGGTGGACGATGCCATCATCGTGATGGAGAACGCCTATCGGCATCAGGAGGAACTCGGCGAGGACCCGAAATCCGCGGCGTTGAAGGGAACCCGGGAAATCGCGTTCGCAGTCATCGCCACTACGGTGGCGCTGGTCGCCGTATTCACACCGCTCGCCTTTCTCCAGGGAACGGCGGGACGCTTGTTCAACGAGTTTGGCATCGCGCTCGCCGGCGCCGTGATCGTGTCGAGCTTCGTTGCACTCAGTCTCACGCCCATGCTGAGCGCGAAGATCCTGCGGGTCCCCGCCGCACACGGAAAGCTGTTCCTCGTGTTCGAGCGGGCTTTCGAGGGAATAGCGACGCTCTACCGGAGATCGCTTGGGATCGCGATCCACCACCGGTTGTTCGTCGTGGGCGCTGGGGTCGCGTCTATCTTACTGGCGGTCTTTGCGTTCACACAGCTCGAGCGAGAGTTTCTGCCTCCCGAGGATCGCGGCGCCATCATCACCTTCCTGGTGGCGCCCGAGGGATCCTCGCTCGAGTACACGGAGGGCTACCAGATACAGGCGGATGAGATCCTCGCCCGCGTGCCCGAGGTCGTGAGCTACTTCAGCATCACGGGCTTCTTCGGGGGGGTGAACAGCGGCATCATTTTCGCGCGTCTCGCGGACTGGGCAGACCGCGAGCGAAGCGTGGACGAGGTGCTGGGCGAGATCCGGCCGCAGTTGTTCGGGATTCCCGGGTTGTTCGCCTTTGCCAGCGCTCCCGCTGCCATCGGTTTTGGAAGCCCGGTCAACTACGTGGTGCGACATCCGGACTTCGACTCGCTGGCCGTCGCCATGGATCGCATGACGGCGCGCGCGCGTCAGATCCCCGGGCTGCTCAACGTCGATACGAACCTGCGGGTCAACAAACCCGAGCTCACCGTGAGCTACGAACGGGACCGGGCGGAAGATGCCGGGGTCGCCATATCCGACGTATCGAACGCGCTGCAGGCTCTTCTGGGAGGCCAGCGGGTGAGCACGTTTACCCGCGAAAACAAGCTGTACGACGTCATCGTGCAGCTCGAACCGAGTGAACGAGCGACTCCTGGAGACATGTCAGGCATCTATTTGCGCGGGCGGCAAGGCACCCTGGTGTCCCTCGACGCCGTGGCACAAGTCACCGAGGGGATCGGGCCACGCCAGCTCAATCATTTCGACCGTGTGCCGTCGTTCACGCTCACGGCAGCGCTGCAGCCAGGGCTGACCCTCGGGCAGGCCATCGACTCACTCGACGCGGCGGCCGCAGAAGTGCTCCCCCCCGGAAGCTCAACGGCGCTCGCCGGCGAGTCGCGCGAGCTGGAGGAAAGCGGAAACGCTCTCTATTTCGCGTTCGTCCTCGCCCTGATCGTCGTGTAAATGGTACTGGCGGCTCAGTTCGAGTCCCTGGTGCATCCGTTCACCGTTCTGCTGGCCGTGCCTCTCGCCGTGACCGGAGCGCTGGTCACGCTTCTGCTGACGGGCTCGACGCTCAACCTGTTCAGCCAGATCGGCATGATTCTCCTGATCGGAATCGTGACGAAGAACTCGATCCTTCTCGTCGAGTACGCGAATCAACAGAAGGCACGAGGGCTGGACGCGACCGAAGCGATGTTGGAGGCCGGTCGAATTCGCCTGCGCCCCATTCTCATGACGTCGGTGGCCACGATCTTCGCGCTGATGCCGATCGCCCTTGGATTGGGCGCCGGCGCGGCGAGCCGGCGGCCCCTCGGGTACGCCGTGGTTGGCGGATTGATCTTCTCGACCGCCCTGACGCTTTACCTGGTGCCGGCCGTCTATACGCTGTTTGACGCCCTGGGGGCTCGACTTCGAAGCAGGAAGAGAGGGGTCGACCCGATCGAGGCCCTGGGAGCGATGGAGCCGGAGGCGTCATGAAGCGGGCACGCTCGATTCGGGCCGTTTTGGCTCTGGCGACCCTTGGAGCGCTTTCAGGCGCAGACATGGTCCCGGCTCAGCTCGCGACGACTCTGCCGGGACCGGTCGGGGAGGACGACCTCCTGAGCGCTGGGCTGGCGTCGCCGGGAGCGCCGTCGATTCAGCAGGCGGCCGCAGACTCGGTTCTCACGGTCACGCTCGCGCAGGCCCTTCAGCTTGCCGCCAGCGTGGATCCCAACTACGTGGCGGCTCTGCGGGAGGTCGGAGACGCGGACTGGGTGCGCCGGCAGGCATGGATGGCGTTCGTCATCCCGAGCGCCCAATTTCAGTGGTCGTGGAATCGCTTCTCGTCGCCCCAGTTCAACATCGGAACCGGTAACCCCACGGACGAGCTCACGACGGCCAGCCTCGGCGCCCGCTACGACCTCTTCACGGGCGGCGCCAGGATTTACGACATGCAGGGCTCGGCCGCGGGGGTCGAGGGCGCCCGGGCCGGCGAGCTCCAGGCCCGTTTCGAGACCGCCCTCGGAACCGAAG
Organism: Gemmatimonadota bacterium; assembly: GCA_013042495.1. Classification (GTDB taxonomy): domain Bacteria; phylum Gemmatimonadota; class Gemmatimonadetes; order Palauibacterales; family Palauibacteraceae; genus Benthicola. The sequence goes on along the minus strand of JABDQB010000195.1, from coordinate 5,036 downwards.
CCGACTACTACGAGGTCATCGCGCAGACCGAGCTCCTGCGTGTCGCGCGGGAGAGAACGGCGCGGGCGGAGCAGCAACTCGAGGTGGCGCGGGCTCGCGTGTTGTCAGGCGCCGCGGTTCAGACGGACTCGCTGCAATTGCTCCTGGAGCTCACGCGGGCGCAGGTGGAGGAACTGCAGCAGGACGCGGCCGTCAAGGTGGCTCGTCTGCAGCTGGGACGTCGGATCGGCCACGCCGGGCCGGCGAATGCGGTGGCTCTGGACACCCTTCCAGCCGCAGATCTCCCGATCACGGAAGCCGACGCCTACCGGGAGGCACTGACCTCCAGTCCGCGGGTCGAAGTCGTGCAGGCCGAGGCGCGAGTCGCGGATGCGTTCTTCAAAGCGGAAAGGGGCAGCTACTTCCCCACCGTGAGTCTGTTCGGCCAGTGGTCCGGGTTTGACGAGGACATCATCCCGCGGGCAACCACCAGAACCACGTATGGCGTGTCGCTGAATTTCCCGCTCTGGGATAGCGCAAACCGGGAGATCCGGGTCTACCGGGCCAACACGGTGCGGCAGGTCGCGGAGGTCGCGCGGGCCGATACCGAGAGGGAGGTCGGTCGCAACATCGTGGCCGCGTACCAGGCGTATGAAACCGCGCGCGCCAGCGCCGAACTGGCGGCTCGGGCCGTCCTCGTAGCGCGAGAGAACTTGAGAGTCCAGCAGGAGCGATACCAGGCGGGCGCCACGACGATTCTCGACCTGCTCGTTGCGCAAGTGGACCTTACCGAAGCGGATGCCGGTCTGGTCCAGTCTCGCTTCACGACGCGGCTTGCGCTGGCGGGCGTCGAGGCGATCCTGGGCCGCCGCCTGTTCGACAAATGAGGGGCATGAGTCTGTGAAGCTTAGAGATGCAGTGAGAGCGACGTTCCGCTACGCACTCGTGACGGTCGCCGTCGGGCTCGTGGGAGCTTGTTCGGGCGGTGACGAGTCCCAAGGCGGGGCTCCAGGTGGGGCGCCCGCCGGCGGACCACCCGGCGGGGCGCCGCAAGGTATGCCCGTGGACGTCGTCGCGGCGAGGCTCGACACGGTCGTCGACGCCATCGGAGCCACGGGGCAGATCGAAGCCGTCCAGGCCATCGACCTCCGTCCTGAGATCTCGGGCAGACTGGTCCGGATCCTGGCCCGCGAGGGAAGCGAGGTCCGCGCGGGCAGGTCCCTGTTCAAGATCGATGACGCGGAACTCCTCAGCCAGGTGGCCCGCCTCGAGGCAGAACGGGACCTCGCCGAGCAGGCGCTGACGCGGACCCGGGAACTCATGGCGCGGAGCGCTTCGTCAGCAGCCGATCTCGAACAGGCGGAAGCGAGCTTCCGGAGTGCGGAGGCCCAGCTCCAGCTCCAGCAGACTCGGCTGGACCGTACTGTCGTCCGGGCTCCGTTCGGCGGAGTCGTGGGCGAACGGTACGTCAGTCTGGGTGACTATGTGACGTCCAGCGACGCCCTGACCACGCTCCAGACCGTAAACCCGCAGCGCGCCAGCTTCCAGGTCCCAGAGAAGTTCTCGCAAAGGCTCGCGGTCGGCCAGCAGATTACGTTTCGCGTCGCATCGGTCCCGGGCCGCGTCTTCGAGGGCACGGTGGATTTCGTGAACCCGCGCGTACAGCTGCCGGGACGAACGATCACCGTCAAGGCTCAAGTGCTCAATGAGGACCGCGCACTGAAACCGGGCATGTTTATCGAGGCACGACTCGCCACGGAGGTGCGTCCCCAGGCTGTCGTCGTTCCCGAGGACGCCATCCTCCCGCTGCAGGGAGCCGACTACGTGTGGACGGTGAACGGCGAGGGAATGGCCGAACGCGTGCAGGTCACCCTCGGCGTCCGAACCCCCGGCTGGGTCGAGGTCTTGGGCGGTGTGGAAGCCGGCACGCAGGTGGTCGTCGGCGGAATCGAGCGGATGTCGCCGGGAGCTCCGCTCTCACCCAACGTCCTGGAGCGCTGACGGGCGTCCGTCCGTCGGGTCACCTGCCTTACGCCGCCTCCGAGGCGGCGGGGTTCATCTTCCTGACGCCGGCGGTTCCGTAGTCGATGATCGCGTACACGGCGGCGACGCCGGCCAGGTAGACCGGAACCTTGACGTAGTCCGGATAGAAGATCAGGGTCAGAAGCGCGGCGACCTGCAGCGCCGTCGTGATCTTGCCTCCCAGTCTGGAGTGGAAGGGCATCTCCTTGCCCGCCAGCCGGCCGACCAGGAACACTCCCCCGGTGAAGATGTCGCGGAGAATCAAGATCAGGAATGCGGCCCAGTCGATACGACCTGTCGGCAGGAACGAGACCAGGGCAAGAAACACGAAGACCCGGTCACAGAACGGGTCCAGAAGGGCCCCGATTTCGGATTCGGTGTGCGTCACGCGTGCGACCAGCCCATCGAGCAAGTCGGTGGCCGCGCCGGCGATCACGATCGCGGCCACCCACTTCGGCTCGCTGACGAGAAGAAACATGAACCCGAGAGGAATCCTCAGCAGGGAGAGGATGTTCCCGATCGTGAGAAAGCCAACTCCGTGATGGTCTTCCGCCGCGGGTCCCCCGGGGGCCGAAAGACCGTTCATCATGGACACGTGGCTCCTCCCGGCCCGGTGTCGCCCGCCAGTCCGGTCGGCTCGGATGACAGATAGTCCTCGAGCGCATCCCGAAACGGCAGCGGCTTGACGCGAAAGACCGACTGAAGCGGATTGTCTTCTCCACTGAGCACACTTCCGCGGCGCAGCACGTCCAGTTGTTCCCTGGTAAACGGCGTGGCGAATCCCGCGCTTCGGGCGAGGCGTGTGACGGGAGATGCCACTGCGTCCGGAAGCGGAAGGATGGGGCGGCGAAGGCCCGACACCTCGCCGACGGTGCGGACAATGCTCACGAAGCTCATCCGGTCGGGCCCAGCGACCTCATACAGCCCCCCCTCGACGTCCGGCCGCTCGACGGACTGGGTGAGAGCGTCGACCATGTCCTCGACCGCCACCGGTTGAAGCTTGAACGTGCCGTCCCCCAGCATCGGGAACACGGGGAACTTGCGCAGCACGGCGAGGATGGCGGTCACGAAGTGATCGGACGGCCCATATACGACGGCCGGTCGCAGGATCACGTGCTCGAGCCCCGAGGACATCACGGCGTCCTCCGCTTGGAAACGGCTGCGGAAATACGGCCCGGCTGCCGGGCTTGCCCCCAGCGCGCTTATATAGACGATGCGCTGGACCCGGGCGTCGAGCGCGGCGACGAGCAGGTTGCGGGTGCCAACGACGTTGATGCGCTCCAGGCTTCCTCCCGGCTCGGCGGCGCTGCACCCCGCGAGGTGAACCACCACATCACATTCGAGGACGGCGCGATCCAGGCTGTCCGGCCGGGTGACGTCTGCCTCGACCCAATCGACTCCGGGCGCAGAACTCCGGCCGGGACCGTCACGGCCCCGCCACATGGCTCGAACGCGGTGACCGCGTGACGCGAGCCGGGGAAGCAGGTGCCCGGCAATGAAACCCGAAGCACCGGTAACGAGTACCCGACGCGACGGTGTCACCGCCGCGTCGATCGGATCCAGTTGCTCACACTCCGCAACGCCCCCGAATGGGCCGCTGTCACCCGGATCAGCCCGCGCTGAGCCAGAAGCCATCGCCGCTCCATCGCTTATGATAATCGCACTAGTTTGGCGATCGGCCTGGGAAATGCGCAACGCTGTTCAGTCCAGGAGAATCGAATCCTCCAGATCGCGGTCCGACGGCGCTGCCTCCCCATTCGCCCGCTGGTCCAGGAACACGAACTCCTGCACGATCACGTCTGTCGTCGGAATCGCCACTCCGTCTCGGTCGTAGGAACCGTATTCGATCCGCCCTTCCACGTACATGCGAGTCCCCTTGCGCGCCCACTTCTCGACGGTCTGTGCCGCTCCCGCCCAGAAGGTGAGCCGGTGCCACTCGGTTTTCCGCTGCTCCTGTCCGTTGTGTTGAAAGACCCGGTTCGTCGCCAGGGAGAGGTGGGCGACAGTACTGCCGGACGGTGTCTCACGAACGTCCGGGTCGGACCCCGCGTTTCCCACCAGAATGACTCGGTTTACGGAACGACTCATCTCCGCCTCCTCTCGGTCACTACACTCTTCGCGCCTGGTTCGCGCCTACGATCATACCGAGATTCAACGATGGAAGGCGTCCGGGGAAGAGCACTTGTGACAGTTTCCGGACCGGTGGTCAGGGTATCAGGCGGATGCTCGCCACGGGCGGTGCCTCGCCGATCTCAGCAGCCAGGTCGAGAAACCGGCGGAGTCCGGCGAGCATCTGGTCGTCCAGGTCGTATCGGATCCTGTTCCAGTATGATCGAAGCCTGGCCGACGCGAAGCCATACCTGGCCCCAGCGACGGCCGCAAGATCCGGCGCAGCGGCCGGAACCGCATCTCGATGGGCGAGGAAGAGCCGGTGCAGAGCCTCGGTGTCCGATCGCTCGATGGCGCGACCGGCGACAAGCCACAACGCATAGACGAACGGCAGCCCCGTCCATTCGGTCCACGCGGCCCCCAGGTCCACATGCGCTTCTCCGGGCTCTGGCCTCCTTCGCAGGGCCACGTCGCCGATGAACAGGGCGGCATCGACGCCGGAGTCCCCCGATCTCAGCGGGTCCGTCTTCCCCTGGTCGAAGTCCTCCCATGCGGGTGTTACGCCAAGCCGCGTCTCCAGGAGGATTCGCAGCAGGCACCGCGACGTAGCCGATGCCGTCGGGAGGGCGACAGCTCTTCCGTCGAGATCCCCCAGTGGAAGGCGGGTCGCGAGGATGATGCTCTCGACAGGACCGGCACTGCCGATGCACAGCCCACGAAGGGCCGCATACTCGCGCGCGTGACGGGCAAGCTCTATGCTGGAGCCGGGAGCGATGTCGAGCTCTCCGTTCGCCAGGAGGCGATTGAGTTCGGAAGGCGTTCCATCGACCACCTCGATCCAGTCTGGACGTATTCCGTCCAGGATTGGACCGTGTATCGGATAACAGTTGCTGTAGTCAATGTTCCCGAGACGAAGCATCCACCCC
>JABDQB010000190.1 GCA_013042495.1 Gemmatimonadota bacterium | reverse complement strand
GTGTAGTTTCGTGCACGCCAGTCCGCCAGGAGGCGGGCATCCGATCAACGTCGAGAGAACCCCGGTCGATGAGCATTCGAGCCACCCTCAGAGCATTCTTCACCGCGGGCAAGGGCGTCGTCCGGGGTCTCACCGAGGAAGAAGCGGGTGCTGATCCGATCGCGTTCTTCGACCGCTGGTATCTCGAGGCGCGCGAGGCCGGACTCTACCTGCCCGAGTCGATGGCCCTGGCGACGTCCACTGCCGGAGGGAGACCGTCCGTCCGCCAGGTGCTGCTGAAGGCGTTCGACGATCGAGGATTCGTCTTCTACACGAACTACGAGAGTCGCAAGGGCGCCGAGATCACGGAGAATCCGGTCGCCGCTCTCGCGGTGCACTGGCCGATCCTGCAGCGCCAGGTTCGCATCAACGGGCCCGTCGAGAAGACGAGCTCGGAAGAATCGCGGGCGTACTTCGACAGCCGGCCCCGTGGAAGCCGAATCGGCGCGTGGGCGTCCGACCAGAGTTCGGTGCTAGCCGGCCGAGACGAGCTCGAGCGCAGGTTCAGGGAAACGCAGGAGCGCTTTCCTGGCGGAAGCGAATTGCCCCTGCCTCCGTTCTGGGGGGGGTATCGGGTCACGCCGGAGACGATCGAGTTCTGGCAGGGCCGGGCCAACCGGCTTCACGATCGGCTGCGCTTCACGCGAGTGGCAGACGGCTGGACGATCGACCGGCTGTACCCCTGAGCCGGCCGGCCCACCGAGACGGGAGCTCTCGATGCGCGGTTTCAAGTGCCCCAAGTGCGATAATACTGAATACGAGACGGGCCAGTTTCGTGCTGTCGGAGGGACCCTGAGCAAGATATTCGACGTCCAGTCTCAGCGCTTCACGACCGTGACCTGCACGAGATGCCGTTTCACCGAGGTGTACAAGGCAGACAAGAGCCGTCTCGAGGACATCTTCGACCTGTTCACGAACTGATGGGGATGGCGGTGTCGACGATGAAACCGGCGAGCAGCGTGTAGTTCGAAACGTAACCGGAGGCGGAGTTTAGCCGTTCCGTTGGATGGACGTACCCTTTGCCGGGGCGGTCACCGGATCGCCGCGAAATGTGGGACACATACTCCCCCCAGGGAGGATATCGGTCATGCGCAGCACATGGATGTGGATTCCGACACTGATCTTCGCAGCCGCCTGTGGCGGTGAGGCAGGCGGAGCGGCGGATTGGGCCGGAACGGTGGAGGACAGCGCGGGCGTGCAGCTGGTGAAGAACTCTCTCACTCCCCTGTGGGGCGAGGGCGACGCCTGGGTACTCGAGGACGTGATGACGATCGGCGAGGCCGCGGGCGACCCGGACTATCAGTTCGGCCAGATCGCCGGGATCGTGGTTACAGCCGACGGCCGCATAGTCCTCGTGGATCAGCAGGCTCAGCATCTCAAGGTTTTCGACCCGGCCGGAGTGTACGAGCAGACCATCGGCCAGGCGGGCAGTGGGCCCGGTGAATTCGGCCCCGGGGTCGGTCCGGTTCTCATCGGTCGAGGCGACACCTTGATCGTGCCCGATCTCGGAAACCAGCGCGTCAACATCCTCAGGTCCGACGGATCCGAGCCGGCCGATTTTCGCATGAGTTTCGAGCAGGGCATTCCGGCCCGTTGGGACATTACGGAAACCGGTGACCTGGTTTACCAGCTTCGGGCGCTCAATCTCCCGAACACCGAACAGCGGGAGACCCTCGATCTCATCGCCACGGTTTCGTACACGGGCGAGATCATGGACACGCTGTTGACTCCCGCGCGCGGCGAGTCGTTCACCTTCGGCGACGACGGCCAGCCCATTCGAATGATCTTCGCACCTGAGCCAGTGTGGTCGATGGTGGGCGATGACGGGCTGAGTTTCGCCGTGAACGACGTGTTCCGGCTTAGCATGTACGATGCGCTCGGAACGCTAAACCGGATCGTGAGCGTTCCCGTCGAGAGAAAGCCGGTCACCGACGCCGATATCGAGTTCTTCATGGAGACGGTGGACCGCCTGCTGGAAGAGCAGGGAGTGCCGCCGGAGCAGGCGGAGATCGTGAAGTCCACGTTCAATTTCGCCGAGTTCTTCCCTGCCTTCCTGCAGATGATTCCCGGGCCGGAGGGGAGCCTGTGGGTGCAGCGGGTCCAGGAACCGACCGGAATGACGGCCGAAGAAAGGGAGACCTGGAATCCCCTGCTGGATCTTGGCGCGTCCGAGTGGGACATTCTGGATGCCGAGGGCCGGTATCTGGGTGCGCTCGACATGCCGCATCGATTCCAGCCCGTCACGTTCGAAGGGGACCTGGTATACGGAATCTGGCGCGACGAATTCGACGTACAGTACGTGCGAGTCATGAGAGTCGTGGGCCTGGAGGCGACCGCCTAGGTCGCGGTGGCAGGCCGTTCAAGTCATCAAATGAGGATGGGATGAGAAAGACATTCGCGTATATCGGCATCGTGCTCTTCGCGGCGGCCTGTGGTGGCGGCGCCGACGCCGGATCCACCTGGTCAGGAACCGTGGAGGACAGTGCGGGCGTGCAGCTCGTGCGCAACTCACTTCAGCCGATCTGGGGTGAAGGAGAGGCCTGGGGATTCGAGGAGGTCCTGACGATCGGTGAGGCCGCCGGTGATCCGGACTACCAGTTCGGCCAGATCGCCGGCCTGGATGTCACCTCAGACGGCCGCATCCTCGTGCTGGACAACCTGGCGCAGCACGTCAAGGTGTATTCCGCGGACGGCATGTTCGAGAGCACGATCGGCAAGGCGGGGTCCGGGCCGGGCGAGTTCGGGCCTGGGGCTGCGATCCTCATGGTAGGCGCCGCCGATACGGTGATCGTCCCCGACGCGGGCAACCAGCGCGTGAACGTGATCCTCGTGGGCGAGGGCGAGCACACCAGCTTCCCGCTGCGTTTCGAGGAAGGCATCCCGATGCGGTGGCAGATGTCGCCGTCCGGTGTCCTGGTGGCTCATCGCAGAGCATTGAATCTGCCGAACCAGGACGCCGTGGATGTAGACGTCATCGTTCGGCAGACGTACGACGGGACGATCGTCGATACGCTGCTCACGCCTCCGCGTGGAGAGACCTTCTCGTTCGGCGGCGGTCTGCCGGAGTTCCACTTCTTCGCGCCCGAGCCCGCGTGGACCCTGCTGAACGACGGCACCTTCGTTCACGCGGTGAGCGATGAGTACCGAATCAGCGTGGCCGGCCCGGAGGGAGAGGTGGTCCGGGTGATCACCATGCCCAGCGAGCCGGTTCCCGTCGCCGAGGAAGACAAGGAGATCATCACCGGCTTCATCATGCGCCTCATGGGCGAGCAGGGGGTACCGCCCCAGGCGCTCGACGCCATCGAACAGGGCATCAGCTACGAGGACCTGTTCCCGGCGTTCACGCAGATGCGGAACGGTCCGGAGGAGAGCCTGTGGGTGCAGAGGATAGGCATCCCGAGCGACATGACCGCGGACGAGCGAGAGAACTGGAATCCCATGCTCGACCAGGGTTCGGACGAGTGGGACGTGTTCGACGCCGAAGGACGCTACCTCGGCTTCGTCACGATGCCTGATCGCTTCAGCCCGTTCGCGCTCAAGGGTGACCTGTTCTACGGGGTGTGGCGAGACGAGTTCGAAGTTCAGTACGTGAAAGTGCTGCGGGTCACTGGCCTGGGCGGCTAGGAGCCCGAGTCAACGAAGGTGCGCAGACGAGGGGTCGCCGAGAGGCGGCCCCTCGGTGCATCCAGCTGGGGCACTGAACTCAGCCCAGCGCCTCCACAGCGCGGAGGTAGACGCGGTCGGGGATATCCTTCTCCCGCTTCCAGCGTGCGCCTGCGGTCATGAAGTCGGGGTCGGCCCCACGGTTGCGGGTGTCCTCGGTGAGCCCGGCCACCGGATCGGCCTCTAGCGCGGGCACGGCCGAGCGGGTGTTCACATGGACCTGGCCCCTCGGATCGATGAAGGCCGGTAGCCGCTCCTTGCCCCACCATTCGAGCTGCCAGCCTTCCTCGTGCACCAGGCGGTGATGGTGCGAGCACAGCAGCACCAGGTTCTCGAGCTTCGTCTCGCCTCCATCGGCCCAGTGCTTTACGTGGTGCGCGTCCGTGAACCGGAGCCC
>JABDQB010000182.1 GCA_013042495.1 Gemmatimonadota bacterium | reverse complement strand
CACTCCCGCTTTCGCCCACTCCAGAAGCCGATCGTGGAGGCCATGCTTCAGCGCCGTGACCTGCTGGCGGTCCTGCCGACAGGAGCGGGGAAGTCGATTTGCTTTCAGCTTCCGGCGCTCATGACGCCCGGAATCACGCTCGTCGTCAGCCCTCTCATCTCCCTGATGCAGGACCAGGTGGAGTCGCTCAGGCGCAGGGGGCTGCCGGCGGCCGATCTAACGTCAGCGACCTCGCCGCGGGCCAGGGCAGGGGCCCTGAAAGCGCTCTCCGCGGGGACGCTCCGTCTCCTGTACGTTTCTCCCGAGATGTTGGGAGGCCGGCGATTTCGAGCCATGTGGGCCGATCGGCGTCCCACCTGGCTCGTCGTTGACGAGGCCCACTGCATCAGCGAGTGGGGACACGACTTCAGACCCGACTACCGTCGCATCGGGGGTTTCTCTTCCTTCGTCGGGGGACCGCCAATCGCCGCATTCACGGCTACTGCCACGCCAGCCACCCGGGCAGACACGGAGCGATGCCTCGGCCTGCGGGGTCCTTTCCGAGCCATCGCATCGGTCGATCGACCCAATATTCAGTGGTCGGCCGCCCGCACACGATCTGCTGCCGAAGCGTTGGACCGAGTCGGCGATTCGGTCCGCCGGGTCCTGCGAGCTCACCCGGGTGGCGCGGCGATCGTGTACGCGTCCACTCGTTCCGGCGCGGCTCGCACGGCGGAAGCGCTATGCCGGCTGGGCGTGGACGCGTCGTACTACCATGCGGGCCTCGAGAGCGACGCTCGCGGCACCGTCCAGCGGCGGTTTCTGGGTGGAGATCTCCGCGTCGTCTGCGCTACCAGCGCCTTCGGGATGGGAATCGATCACCCGCGAATACGCCTGGTGTGCCACTTCGGAATGCCGGGAGCGCTGGAGTCATATGTGCAAGAAGCCGGTCGTGCGGGACGGGACGGTGGGCCAGCCGGGGCGCTGCTGCTGGCTACGCCCCAAGACCAGGCCGTTCAGTCGGCTCTCATGAGGGCGGGAGGGCGACGGCCCGCAGAGGCGCGGAGACGCGCGAAGGCCCGCCTGCGGGCGATGAAGGGTTATGTTTCGCATCGCAAATGCCGCAGGGCGTACATCGCCGGCTACTTTGGCGAGCCCGCTCCACGTTGCGAGGGTTGCGACCGGTGCGGCACGGTCGGGCAACCGTGACCGCCGGCCGCGCGTCTACGATATGTCCGGAGTGGATCGAGTGACGCCGCTCGCGGCGGCGAATACGGAGGAGAGCGCATGAAGCAGTGTCGGTGTGGACGGTGGGCAGCCGTTGCCCTGGCAGCGGAAGTGGCCGCACTGGTCAGTCCGGCGGCGGCCATCAGCCAGGAAGTGACTTCGCTCGAAGACCCCGCCACGGCGTACGCCGAGCCGTTCAGTCTGATCGGCGGCATTCGTGAACTGGAAGACGGCCGTGTACTCGTGTCCGACGCGCTGGAGGAGAAGCTCTACGTGCTGGATCCCGAGCTCCAGGGGGCCGAGACGATTTCGCGAAAGGGCCAGGGACCTGACGAGTACCGGCAGCCGGATGCCCTGTTCGCCTGGCCAGGTGACTCGACGCTGATGGTGGATCTCGGCAACGGCCGCATGACCGTCATCGGGTCGGACTATGAGTTCGGGCGCACGGTGCCCGTCGTGCAGCAGGAGGCGATGGGACTTCAGATCATCATTCCGGAGGGCGTAGACGGCGCCGGATATCTGTACTACGAGCCCAGGGGTGACGGCATGATCCGCGATTCGGCCGACATCGTTCGGTGGCGGTCCGACTCGGAGGTCGAGGCAGAGCCCGTGGTTCGGGTCAAGCTGAGGGATGTCACCGAGCGCACGTCCGGCGGCGCAAACGAAATACGGCAGGAGGTCAGGCCGGTTCCCCTGAGTCCGGAAGACGGATGGTCGGTCGGACCCGATGGCTCCGTCGCGGTGGTTCGCGCCGGCGACTATCACGTGGACTGGGTGCGGCCGGACGGCTCGGTCGTCTCTGGCTCTCCGGTTACGTTGGACCCCGTACCGGTGAAGACGGCCGACAAGGAGGCCTGGGCTGAGGATATAGCCGCCAACGGGATGATGATGATGGTCTCGAACGAAAACGGGCGGATGAACGCTCGCATGAGACGCGGCGGTGGACGAGCGCCGGGCGTCGATGGCTTCGAGTGGCCGGAGGTGAAGCCTCCGTTCGCGCCCGAGTCCGTCCGTGTGGATCCGGCCGGCTACGTATGGGTCGAGAGACACGTGCCGGCGGGCGAATCTCCGGTCCTGGATGTGTTCGATGGAGAGGGTGCTCGGGTTGCCTCCGTGGCGATTCCGGTCCGAAGCTCCCTTCGCGCCTTTGGGGAAGGGACTCTCTACGTCACCCGGCGGGACGAGCTCGGGTTCCAGTGGCTGGAGAGGTACGAGCGCCCTTCGATCTGACTCGTCCCTGGGCGACCCGTTTCCAGTCGCCGGGTGGCGGATTACCTTACTGCGGGCGGCGTCCAGCGGGCGTCGCCCGTGTCTTCTCTGCACCTCTGGCGGTGGCCCGTGCCGCCGCCGCATCCGAACGGAAGGGACCTGGATGACCACGTTCGACCTGTACCTCGAAGACCATCACCTGATGCTGAGAGACATGGTCCGCGAGTTTGCGGAAGCGGAAATTGCGCCTGTGGCCGCCGGACTCGACGACCGGGAGGAATTTCCGTGGGCGAATACGGCGAAGATGGCCGAGCTGGGCCTCTTCGGGATCCCCTGGCCGGAAGAGTACGGTGGGGCCGGAATGGACCTGATGGCGTCGGTCATCGTGTCGGAGGAGTTGGCCCGTATAGACGCCAGCCACTCGATCGCCGTGGGCGCCCACACCTCGCTGTGCGGTACGCCGATCTACCGGTGGGGAACGGAAGCGCAGAAGACCCGGTACCTAACCCCCCTGGCCAGCGGACAGGTAATTGGCGGGTTCGGTCTGACCGAACCGGGATCGGGTTCCGATGCCAGCGGAATGCTGACGACGGCCGTCAAGCAGGGTGATGGGTACGTGCTGAATGGCCAGAAGACCTGGATCACGCATGGAGGCGTGGGCGAGGTCTTCGTGGTGGCTGCCGTCACGAATCCGGGGCAGGGAAACAAGGGCGTCAGCGCCTTCATCATGACCAAGGAGACGTGCGACCTCGACAAGGCTCTCGAGGTCGGCTTCGGGCACAGCACGGATCTCGAGCCGATGCCGGGCTTTTCGGCCGGCGACAAGCTCCGGAAGCTGGGCTGGAACGCGTCCGACACGCGGGAGTTGATCCTCGAGAACGTGGAAGTGCCGGCGGAGAACCTCCTCGGAGAAGAGAACGACGGCTTCCGAGTATTCCTGGACACCCTCGATGGCGGAAGGGTAGGGATCGCGGCGCATGCCGTGGGCCTGGCCCAGGGGGCGCTGGAGCAGGCCCTGCGTTACACGGATGAGCGTGTACAGTTCGGGAAGAAGATCAATCGTTTCCAGGGCATACAGTTCAAGCTGGCCGACATGGCCACGCGGATTCACGCCGCCCGCCTCATGACGTACCACGCGGCACGCCTCAGGCAGGAGGGCCGGCCGCACAAGCGGGAGGCCTCGATGGCCAAGCTTTTCGCGTCGGAGGCGGCGATGGACGCGACGATCGACGCGGTTCAGCTGCACGGCGGGTACGGTTATTCGAGGGAGTACCCGGTCGAGCGGATGATGCGGGATGCGAAGATCCTCGAGATTGGCGAGGGCACCAGCGAAATTCAGCGAATGGTGATCGCCCGGGAGCTCCTGAACGATTTGTCCTGACGCGTGACTTCGGTGGCCGCCCGGTCGCTTTCGCCCTACATTAAGCGCAGGATCCGGGGCCGTGCGCACCTGTTCGCGGCCCCGTTTCCTTATGAAACATGGATCTACGAGTGCTTCGTCGCCGGCCCAGAGGGTGACCGGACGGCGTCGCGCCGGACTTGAGCCGCTCGCGCTGCTGCGCCGGCGGTTGCGCCCCGACGGGTCGGGGCAGACGGGATATAGCAGAAAATGCGACGTGAGATCGTGATCAACGCCCTGGGCAGCGAGTCCAGGGTGGCCATCATCGAGGATGGACGGCTCGTCGAGCTCATGAACGAGCAATCCGACGAGGACCGGATCGTCGGTGATCTATACCTCGGCAGGGTCGAAGCCGTACTTCCGGGCATCCAGGCCGCCTTCGTCGACATCGGGACTGAGAAATCAGCCTTCCTCCACGTCTCCGACGTCTCGGAGGTCGAGGAAGATGACGACGAGAACGGGGGCGGGAACGGCGGCCGGAACGGAAACCGACGCGGCCGGAAGTATCCCCCGATCCAGGACGTGATCGAGCGGGGCCAGGAGCTCCTGGTTCAGGTGACGAAGGAGCCGATCGGCACCAAGGGACCCCGGGTCACGACCCAGGCGTCTCTCCCGGGCCGGTTCATCGTCTACATGCCGGATTCGAACCACGTCGGGGTCAGCCGGAAGATCGATGATCGAGACGAGCGCGCGCGCCTTCGTAAGATGGGCCGCGAGGCGATCGGTCGTGACCATGGCGGTATCATCATTCGGACGGTCGGCGAAGAGCTTACCCAGAAGACGCTCGTGGCCGAGTTCAAATCGCTGCGCAAAACGTGGGAAAAAGTGCAGCGGCGTGTCGAGTCGATGAAGGCTCCCGCATCGGTGCACCGCGAGGCGACGCTCACCTCGGGAATCATCCGGGACCTGTTCAGCGAGAAGGTCGATTCGCTCACTGTCGATTCGGAAGAACTGGCTCAGGAGATCAAGTCCTACCTGGGGCAGGTGAGTCCGGAGCTGCTGGATCGCGTGAAGCTCTATCGGGGAGACGTCCCGATCTTCGACGAGTTCGGAGTCGAGGAGGACATTCGAGCCGCATTTCGTCGCCGGGTGGACCTGAAGTCGGGCGGCTACATCGTCATCGAGCACACCGAGGCGCTGGTGTCAGTGGACGTGAACACGGGTCGCTACACCGGCAAGAAGGACCCGGCGAAGACCATCTTGAAGACGAATATCGAGGCGGCAGCGGAGATCACGCGGCAGCTGCGACTCCGCGATATCGGCGGCATCATCGTCTGCGATTTCATCGACATGGACGAGGTGGAGAACCGGGAGCGCGTGCAACACGAGATGCGCAGCCACCTGGGGCGCGATCGGGCTCGCACGAAGATGTTCACCATCTCCGAACTCGGCCTCCTCGAGATGAGCCGGCAGAGAGTCCGGCCCAGCCTGGTCCAGACGGCGACCCAACCCTGTCCCAGCTGTGAAGGCACCGGCCGGGTGCTGGCGCCCGACACTGTGGTCCGGCGGCTCGAGCGCGCCATTCGCCGGGCCCGGTCGGCCGGCGAGAAGAGGGACCTCACCTTGCGAGTGCATCCGGAGGTGGCCCTGTATCTCCTTGAACAGGAACCCCGTTTACTGAAGCGGATCTCGGCCGAGTTGAAACTCGAGCTCGATATCCGGGACGACCCGCTGATGGGGCACGACGAGTACAGGCTCCTCGCGGGGCCCGCCGACACGGACGTAACAGGGAAATACGCGGTAGCCTGAGGACCTCTGCAGCCTGCTTCGCTGAAATTGACACCACCCGAAATTGCCTCTACTTTAAAGGGCTACTGATCAGAACAGACCCTAGCATCAAGATGAAGACGATGTACGCGATATTCGAGGCCAAAGGAAAGCAGTGGCGGGCCGAACCCGACGCCACGCTCAGGATGCCCACGCTCGACGCCGAGCCTGGCGACCGGGTGACGTTCGACCACGTGCTGCTCGCGGAGCGCGACGACCAGATCATCGTCGGTCGGCCTTCCCTGGACGGGGCGGCGGTGGCCGCCGAGGTCATCCGCCACGGACGGGACGACAAGATCATCGTCTACAAGATGAAGAAGCGTAAGGGCTACCGCCGCAAACAGGGACATCGCCAGGGCTTCACGGAAGTGCGCGTCCTGGATATCGATTTCGGCAAGAGCAAGTCAGTGGCTCCCAAGACGGAGGCTGCCAAGCCGAAGCCGAAGAAGGCGGCTCCGAAGGCGAAGGCGAAGACCGAGGTGGCCGCTGTCGTCGAAGAGACTCCGGTCGCGGCGGAGAAGCCGCCGGTCGCCGAGTTCGACATCACGAATTCGGCCCGCGAGCTCGCGGAGGAGGCCGGACTCGATCTCGCGACGGTGGAGGGTACCGGTAAAGAAGGCCGGATCCTGAAGAGCGACGTTCAGAAGGCAATCAAGAATCGTGGCGAGGCGTAGTCATGGCGCATAAAAAGGGTGTCGGCTCGAGCCGAAACGGACGCGACAGCAACCCGAAGTACCTGGGTGTGAAGAAATACGGTGGTGAGCGGGTCCGTGCCGGCCATATCATCGTCCGACAGCGGGGCACGCGAATTCACCCGGGCCGCAACGTCGGCCGCGGTAACGACGACACGCTGTTCGCGCTGTCCGACGGACTGGTTCAGTTCGCCGATCAGCGCGGCGGCCGGAAGATCGTGAGCATCGTCCAGGGCTGATGGTCGCGGTCAAGCCCGCACCCCGGCAGCCAGGCGATCCATGCGAAGCGGCCC
>JABDQB010000181.1 GCA_013042495.1 Gemmatimonadota bacterium | reverse complement strand
CACTCCGCGACACTCGACCTACCAAAACGTGGCCAGGGACGGCGTCTTCACGGTATCGATGCCCCGCCCGGACCAGGTCGTGCTCGCCAGTCTCTGCGCGACTCCGAGGTGCGATGACAGCGTCAAGCCGGTCCTCGAGGCCCTGCAAACCCGCCCTTCCACCCGGGTCGAAGGGGTCTTCCTCGCCCAGTCCTACCTGTTCTTCGAGTGCGAACTCGACCGGATGGTGGACGACTTCGGTGAGAACAGCCTAATCGTGGGGAGAATCGTCGAGGCCGCCGTGGCACCGGACTCGCTGCGGACGCTCGAGCGAGATGGGCAGGATCTCATTCACAACGCCCCTCTCCTGGCGTACCTGCAGCCCTGGAGGTTCGCGTCCATCGCCCAGACCTACGCATTCCCCCTCCCCGATGGATTCGACCGCTGACCACCATGGGTGAGGAGATCGGACCCCGGATCCTGGAGCACCTTCGATCCAGAGAGCGGGAGATGGTGCGACTGCTCAGCCGGCTCGCCGAACAGGAATCGCCGTCCCTCGACCAGGAATCACAGGCTGGCCCGCAGGCGATCCTCCGGCTGGAGTTCGAGCGCCTCGGATTCGTGGTGCGCGCGATTACCGGCGTCGATTCTGGCGGGCAGCTTCTTGCCATTCCCCACGGCCGGACCAAGGGGAATTCCATACAACTCATGGTCGGACACTGCGACACGGTGTGGGAGACCGGCACCCTCGAGACGATGCCCGTGGTTGAAAACGACGGGCGGCTCTACGGCCCCGGCACCTACGACATGAAGGGCGGGCTCGTCAATATCGTGTTCGCCCTGCGTGCCCTTCAGACGCTCGACCTCAGTCCGGTCGTGACTCCCGTGGTGCTGGTCAACTCGGACGAAGAGATCGGTAGCACAGACTCGATGAGGCACATCAAGCGCCTCGCCAAGGCGTCGGAACGCGCCTTCATTATGGAGCCGGCGCTCGGTCCGGCCGGCAAGCTCAAGACCGCTCGCAAGGGTAACGGCTTCTTCGAGATACGCGTGCTCGGCCGCGCCGCGCATGCAGGCCTGGAGCCGGAGCGGGGAGCCAGTGCGATCCTCGAACTGTCGATGGTCATTCAGCGGCTCTTCGCTCTCAACGACGCCGCGCGTGGTATCACCGTGAACGTGGGCACGATCGACGGCGGACTGCGGACGAATATCGTCGCTCCCGAGAGCCGGGCCACGGTCGATATCCGGGTTCTCACCATCGAGGACGCGCGCCGGGTGGAGGCGGAGGTCCTGTCGCTCGAGGCCACGACGCCCGGAACGGAACTCGTCGTGACGGGGACCATGAATCGCCCGCCGATGGAGAAGACACCGGGCAACCAGCATCTGTGGAAAGCGGCGCGGCGCGCGGGCCAGGCACTCGGCTTCGATCTTCAGCAAGGGACCTCCGGCGGCGGGTCGGACGGCAACGTGACGAGCCTCTTCACCCCTACCCTGGATGGCCTGGGTCCGGTGGGAGACGGCGCGCACGCTTCCCACGAACACGTGCTCGTGCGGAGTCTCCCGGAAAGAGCCGCTCTGTTGGCGATGCTGCTGCTGGAGCCGTCGATGGCCGAGGTGGCCCGGGCGAATCATGGAAACCCGCAGCGCGAGGAGGCCGAGGCACTGCTCAGGGGAGCGAACACGCATGTTCACCGGGGCCCCCGGGCCTAGCCACACCGCTTCGTGATGCGCTGGAGGGCCGGGTCTTCAGCGTGGACCCCGGCCCTCCGGTCGATTACCGCTGCCCGTCAGGGCGCTTCAATTCAGCGATCCGCGCCGCATGGGTTCGCGGCACACGGGTTCGCGGCGCACGGGTTTGCGGCGCACGGATTCATCCCGCCAGCCTTGGAGGCGTCGAAACTGCCCTGGAGGTTCTGGACCTGGGCGGTGAGAGCGGCCAGCTCGGCCGAAGCGTAGTCCAGCGGCTCCGCCGCCATCGGGATCGCCATGCACAACTGAACCATCTCGGCGGCCGTCACGGTCTCCAGCCCGGCGCGGTCCTTGGCCATGTCCACCGGGTGCGGGTATGGCTCTGCGAACGAGGCGTTCATCATGGCCGTCCCATCTCCCGAATGACACGTGCTGCACGACGTCGCGCCCGTACCGCTCAGGGACTTGTCGTTCCACAGTTCGGCGCCCCGGGCCGCCAGCTCGTCCCACGACATTCCGTGATCGCTCAACTCGCGATCACCCTGGCGAATCGCGTCCACCGGGAGGTCCATTCCCGCGCAGGGATTCGCCGCGCACGGGTTGGCCGCACATGGGTTCGCCGCCGCCATGTCGGCCTCGGAGGCTGCGTCCCCGCCGCTGCAGGCGGCCAGGGTCAACGCGGCCACGGGGGCCAGCCAGGTCATTCGCCTCATCGCTCTCTCCTCCATGTTGCTGGAACATCGCGCGGAACGAGCCCTCGGACCGGTGGCCGCGCGTTCGATCTGTTGTGCTGAGACCGCCCCGCCTCGGTAGGGCTGACCTCGTTGGAACGGGCCGTCCGGAGAAATGGTTCCCGGCCTGGCGTTCCCTGCCGGGCGGGCCGCGGTTATCGTGTCGGCTCGAGGCGGGAGTTACCCGGTCCAGGAGACGCTCGGCAGTGCGAGGAATACGGCTGGCGCGGACGCGCCACCGACGCCAGGAACTGGCCAACACGCTGACGCATGCATTCGGCACGCTGTGCGGGATCGCAGCCACTGGCGTCCTGGTTACGCTGGCGGTGCTGAAGGGAGACGTCTTTCATGTCGTGGGCGCGGCCGTGTTCGGGGCCACGCTCGTCATGCTCTACTCCGCCTCGACCCTTTATCACGCGGCGCCAAAGCGCAGTGTGAAAGCGCGGCTGCGGGTCGTCGATCACTCCGCGATCTACCTCCTGATCGCGGGCACCTACACTCCCTTCACGTTGGCCGGTGTGCGCGGAAGCTGGGGCTGGACCCTGTTCGGCGTGATCTGGGGGCTCGCCGCCGCCGGAGTCGTGTTCAAGCTGTTCTACACCGGACGCTTCAGGCGGATCTCGACGGCGATCTACCTGGCGATGGGCTGGCTGGTAGTCATCGCGGCAAAGCCGGTCCTCGAGGCGCTCCCGGGTGCGGCGTTACTCTGGCTGGCGATTGGCGGGCTGGCCTACACCGGGGGGGTATACTTCTACGCCAACCGCCGGATCCCCTACGGCCACGCGATCTGGCACCTCTGCGTGATGGCGGGCAGCACCGCCCACGTGGTGGCAGCGGCGCTGCTGATTCTTCTGCCCACCCCCTGACGCTGAGCCGGCAGACTCTACTGCCGAACGAGGGTCGCGTCGAACACTGCCGGGTCCGCCACGCCGTCGAAATCGAAATCGAACGTCGATACTTCCTGGTGCAGCGTCAGCGTGTTGCCGATGAGCGTGAATTCAAACGTGCCGCTTTCCAGGAATGGTGGGATTTCGACGAGAAACCCGGCCACGAGCAACGTCTGGCTGGTCAGGTCGAACGTGCCCCCGAACGGCACAACGACGAGTTGACCGGTATCCGGATCGGGGAACGAGGCTTCACCGACGAAGGCGCCGTCCGGCTGCACGGTGACCGCCAGAGAACCCCCCATCGAGATGAGCTCGAACTGCATTTGGGGATCGTTCTCGCTGGTGGCCAGGAACTGGGTGCAGGTCCACGTTCCGGCGAGATCCGCGATGACGATCGGATCGGCTTCGGGGCCTTCGAAGTCGTCGCTGCTGCAGCTGGCGAGACCGAAGGCGACGAAGAGAATCGAGACATAGAGCAGGGGCTTCACGACGTACCTCCCTCTGGCTGGATGGGCGCAACGCCGGGGGGAGCGGCACTCGAACCGGGACGGTGGCGAGGGGTAGTGGAGCCGTGGTACCCCACAAGAATACAAGAGAAGACGTTGACCCGCTATCCTGAGGCAAGGCGCACGAACTCGACCTCGTCTACCACGTGCGCCCCGTTCTCGATCGTCTTATGAACGGGACACCGTCCGACGATCTGCTCCAGACGTTTGCGGGTGGGCTCGTCGTACTCACCCCGGATGGTCACGTGGCTGGTGAGGCGGTCCACCATGCCCT
>JABDQB010000194.1 GCA_013042495.1 Gemmatimonadota bacterium | reverse complement strand
ACGCAGCGTCCCCAGTTCGACCCCGGGCTGGATGCGGACGACCGGGCGCGTGTCGCCCGCTACTTCGACCTGGCACCCGAGCTGCCGCGCGCGAACTGGCCGGAGGCTTTCTGGCACCTTCCCCTCGAGGACCTGATGCGGAGTGTGGACGGGCCGGAAGGCGTGTACGCCGACCCGGCGCCGGTGGCCACGGGCGGACGGATGATCCAGCGCACGCCCGACGACCCTGCCTGGTATCGGGGCGGCCTGTATCACGACGATGAGCCGTTCGGCGTTCCGAGCTTCTGGTTCATGTCGTGGTACGACGTCTCGATCGGCCCCAACCTCGCCCTGTTCAACCACGTCCGTGAAAACGGGCTCGATGAGGAGACGCGGGACAACCAGTTCGCCATGGTCGCGCCGGTCACGCACTGCGCCTACACCCGGGCGGAGGAGAACACGGTCGTCGGAGAGCGCGATGTGGGAGACGCTCGCTGGGACTACAGCGATCTCATCTACGAGTGGTTCGACCACTGGCTCAAGGGCGAGGAGAACGGGATCACGGACTCTCTCCCGCCGGTCCGTTACTACACGATGGGGTCGAACGAGTGGAGCACTTCCACGTCTTGGCCCCCCGATGGAGCCGAAACCCTGACCCTATACCTGGGCGCGACGAATGGCGCCAATACGCTGGCGGGCGACGGCGTCCTCACCGCCGAGGCACCGGTTTCGGGAGAGACGGCGGACAGTTTCACGTATGATCCGATGGACCCGGTCATGTCGTACGGTGGAAACGTGTGCTGCACGGGCGGGGCCATCCAGGCCGGCGCGTTCGATCAACGGGAGATCGAGATGTCCCGGCAGGACGTGCTCGTCTACACGACTGAACCGTTCGATGAGGGCCTGGAGGTGAGTGGCACGATCGGCGTGACGCTCTACGTATCCTCAGACGCCAGGGACACGGATTTCACCGTGAAACTGGTCGACGTGGATCCCGAGGGACGCGCGTATAACCTGGACGAGACGATTCAACGAGTACGGTACCGGGAAGGCTACGATCGGCAGGTCTTCATGGAGCCCGGCCAGGTCTACGAGGTCGAAGTGAGTCCCATGTCCACGGCTAACTACTTCGCACCCGGCCACAGTCTTCGGATCGAGATCTCGAGCTCCAACTTCCCGCGTTTTACCCGCAACCTGAACACGGGCGGGAACAACTACGACGAGACCGAGGGCGTCGTGGCGAACAACCAGGTTCACCACTCGTCGGAGTATCCGTCGCAGATCCGGATACCGGTGCTGCCGCGGTGAGGACCCCGTGGCCGGCGTGCGGCTCACTCTGGGCCGGGCTTGCAGCCCTGGCCGTGGGCGCCTGCGCAGCGGAGCCGGGTCCGCCGGAGACGAGCACAGAGCCGGATCCCTACTCGTTGCGGCTCGATGCCCCCGAGCGCCTCGTCGGAATCGGTGACCTGCATGGGGACCTGTCGGCCGCTCGGGCGGCGTTCAGGCTCGCCGGCGCAATCGATTCGCTGGACAGGTGGGTCGGTGGTGACCTGGTGATTGTTCAGACCGGAGACATCCTGGACCGCGGCGACGAAGAAGAAGCCACCTTTCGCTTCCTTGCGGACCTCGAGGAGCAGGCCGAAGCGGCGGGCGGTGACATTCACGTGCTCAACGGCAATCACGAACTGATGAACGCCTACCTCGACTACCGCTACGTCACCGATGGCGGGTGGGCGGACTTCGAGGACGTGACCACGGTGGCGACGGTCGATTCGTTTCTCGCTTCGCTCGAGCCGAACCAGCGGGCCCGAGCGCAGGCCCTGCGGCCAGGCGGCGAATTCGCCCGACTGCTGGCCGAGAACAACACGTTCCTGATCGTGGGGACGACGCTATTCACCCATGGAGGGGTCCTCCCCGAGCACGTGGACTGGGGCCTCGACTGGATGAACGGGGAGATCCGTTCCTGGCTGCGAGACGAGATCCCGCAGCCCGACTGGATCCGCGGCGACCTCAGCCCGGTGTGGAATCGGCTGTACTCGGACGCACCCGACCGGGCGGCGTGTGACACCCTCGTCTCCGTGCTCGACGGGCTGGGCGTGCAGCGGATGGTGGTCGGTCACACCATTCAGGACGCAGGCATCACGTCCTACTGCGGCGGTCGCGTGTGGTGCATCGATGTCGGAATGGCCGCGCACTACGGAGGGCGCCCCGAGGTCCTGGAAATCCGGGGAGACGCCGTTCGGGGACTGCGCTAGAGGAACTCGAAGTCTCCCGGATTTGGCAGCGGAAGCAGCTCCGCGGCCGCCTCGTTCTTCTTCATGCTTCCCAGACCCAGCACGGCTGCGCGCAGCGTCGGATGATCCACGAAAGGCAGGACCGCCTCCGGCTCCAGGTGTCCCATGCTCACCAGGAGCAGGTCCTCCAGCACGGGTGCGGAGGCGAGTGGTGCCAGATCCGTGATCCCCTTCATGGAATCGAGCACGACCCGCCGAAGCGAGACCGCGCCCGCCAGGGAAGGAAGCTGAGTCACCCGTCCCATCGACTGGAGGTGCAGCGACTCCAGGTGCGGCAGCGACCCGAGTGCCTGCAGATCTTTGAGTCCCCGCACACGCCAGATCTCCAGGTATCGGAGTCGGCCGATCTTCGGCAGCAGGCCCAGATCCTTCGTACCACCAAGCTTGAGGGCGAACCACCACAACTTCTCGAGCGGAACCAGCACAGATAGATCGGGCAACGTGACGGACCGGAGGGTGATTCTTTCCAGACCCGTGAGACCTGCGATGACCTCGATGCCGCTCCGATGTCCATCCAGATGCAGATGCCGGAGGCGGTCGAGCTGATTCAGCGGATCGAGCCGTACCGTCTTCAGCGTATCCGAGACGGTGAGCGATTCCAGTGTCGCGGCCGCGCACTCCAGCCCGGCCAATGACCTGAGCCTCAGGCTGGCGACCTCGAAACTGCGCAATCGGGGGAAGGCCTCCAGGACTGAGACATCTTCGTCCCGGTTCTGGATGAACAGATGCAGGTCATCGCGCCCCGCGCACAGATCGCCGATCCGGTCGTAGTCGGCCTGGTCGAGGCTCTTCCGGATCAAGATCTGCTTGACGTCCGGCTCGAGCGGGCGCAGATCCTCCTCGCTCGGCGGGCCGCTGAAGACTCGTGTGGCTGGCGATCCGTCCATGGACTCCTCGACCCTACGAAAGAAGCTCCGTCGCAACGCGCTCGTATACCTCCAGGTCCCGATCCGAGAAACAACAAAAGACGACGCGCTCCGGTACAGGCAGCTCCTCCAGGTGGGAAGCCACTGTTCGAATGGCGATTCGCGTCGCCCGGTCGATGGGAAACCGGTACACACCGGTAGAGATCGCGGGGAAAGCGATGCTCTGTGCGCCGGCTTCCGCGGCCAGCGCGAGGGCCTCGCTGTAGCACGACGCCAACTGCTCGGGTTCGCCGCTGTCGCCACCGTGCCAGATTGGCCCGACCGCGTGGGCCACGAAGCGCGCGGGCAGCCGATACCCTTTCGTCAGCTTTGCCTCGCCCGTGCTCGCGCCGCCGAGCGCCCGGCATTCTTCCAGGAGTCCCGGCCCCGCCGCCCGGTGGATGGCTCCGTCCACGCCGCCTCCCCCCAGCAACGAGGCGTTGGCCGCGTTGACGATGACGTCGACGTCCAGCGTCGTGATATCCGCCGTGATGATCTCGATTCGGCCCCCGTAGAAACTCACAGGGAGCCCCCGCTCAGGCTCATTCGGGCGCTACTCCGGACAGTCGCACGGCGGACATCCCCTGTCGAACACCACTCTCCATCGCCCGTCCGCTTCGAGCCGCCAAACCGAGTTGAAGGTACCCATCCTGTTTCCATCAGGGTCGAGAACCGGGCCACTGCTCAAGGCCAGCGTGCCTGAATCGAGAACCACGACGTCTGTCGGTTCCCACGAGAACGGGGCATCATCTCCTGCGAAGAATGCTCGCCAACCTCTTTCGATGGCCTCGACCCCCCGCAGCTCTCTGCCGGTGAAGAAGACCGCCTCGTCCGATACGTACGAGAGGAAGGACGCCAGGTCGCGCTCTGCCATCGTCGACGCGAACGCGGTCTCCTCGGCTCGCACCTGGGCGGCCAGCTCCTCGATGCTCTGGGACACAGCCTGTCTCGGAACCAGGAAAGGCAACGCAGCCAGTGCCAGCAATCTCGAAGCGCGCATCGTCCGTCCCTCTCTCCATGCGACCGGCTTCATCACCGTCCGCACTTCTCGTGCATCAATCGCCGGGATCCACGACCAGGACGCTCGAGGCCAGATCCTCGGACACCTGGTGCTCCAGGCTGTCTTCCTGCGATCGCAACTTGCGAAGCTCGTTCGGCTTGTAGCCCTTCGGCAGCCTGCCGAGGTTGCAGAGCGGTTCGCCCGGGCTGATGGCCGGCAGGCTGGTCATGCCGATCACGACCGCGTCAAAGGGCGCGTGCAGCGTATTTCGCTCATCGCCGAGCAGCGTCGTGTTGGTCGCCAGCGGCTGGTCCTTCTCGACGATATCGCCGGGACTGATGTGGAACTGCATGAAGCCGCCCTTCTTCGCCCGCATCCACTTCGTCTTCTCGATGATGACCTGGAAGTAAGGCTCTTCCACCGGGGAATCGATCATTTCGAGACCGCGAAGCACGTTCCTGATGCCGCGCGTCGCGGACGCCACGATCCCGGGTTCCACCTTCCAGACCTCTCCACCTTCCATGATGATCGTCGGGCAACCGACGGCGCAGGCCTCCCGCCGGAACGATCCCTTGGGTCCCAGCTTGTTGATGATGATTTCCGAACCGAACGACTCCGCGAGCCGTCGAACCTGCGGGTTCGCCAGGTCACCGCGGACGTTTGGGTAATTCGTGCGACGAACCGCCGCCGTATGCAGATCGATTCCGTAGTCGCTTCGGGAGACGATCTCGTCGAAGATGATCCGTGCCATGCGACTGGCGAGGCTGCCATTCCGTGATCCGGGGAACGAGCGGTTCAGGTCCCGCCGATCCGGCAGATACCGCGAGTGGCGGTCGAAGGCAAGCAAATTCAGCACGGGAACCATGATCAACGATCCCCGAACGAGTTGAAACTCTTCATCCTGGATCAGCTGCCGGATCGCTCCGGTTCCGTTGATCTCATCGCCGTGCAGCGCGGCCGTGACGAAGACCACCGGGCCATCCGCGGCGGCCCGTCGAATGTGGATCGGGATTCGCACCGTCATGCTGCTGTAGCTTTCGCTGACCGCCAGTCTGACGTTGCGGGCTTCGCCCGCGGCGATCTCCTGCCCGAACCACTCGTCGATGGGCTTCTTGGCCCTGGCCGGTTTGGCCTTCGGTTCCTTCTTCATTCCCTTACCGGGACCTCACCCGCCACGACGTGAACTTCATCCGCCACCGGTAGATCCGGGAGGTCCAGGACCTCGGGGCGTCTCACCCGGCGGACTTTTGCCGGAATCAGGTCGCGCATCAGCTCCAGCTTGCCGAAACACAGCAGGCGATCGCCCGCCTGCAACTCCCGCTTCGAGCGCGGGTTCGGAATGACGTGGGCGTCCCGGTAGAGGGTCAGGACGTTGATGTCCTTTTCACGCAATCCGGAGTCGGCGATCGATCTTCCCACGTAGTCGGATCCAGCGGGAACGTGAATCTCGGCCACACCATAACCGCGACTCACGGTAAGCCTCTGGCGGAGGTCGATTTCCGGGAAATCGACCTGCGCGGCCATGTAATCCATGATCGCGCCCGCGACATCCAGCTGGGTACAGCTCTCGATTCCCTCGAGGCCAGGGGAGGAGTTCACTTCCACGACCTGTGGGCCCTCCTTGCCCTCCAGAAGATCCACACCCGCCACTCGAAGACCCATGATTTGGGCAGCCCGCACGGCCGTGTTGCGATACTGCTCATCGAGAGCCACCGGTTCCGTGAGACCCCCGCGGTGGACGTTGCTGCGGAATTCCTGACCCTGCGCCACACGTCGCATGGCCGCGACCACCTGGTCCCCGACGACGAACGCCCGTATGTCCTTCCCCTTGCTCTCGGCGACGAACTTCTGGATCAGCACGTTCTGCCTCTGACTCTGCAGCAACTCGACGATTGCTTCGGCGGACTTCACTGATTCGGCCAGCAGGACACCGATCCCCTGGGTGCCTTCCAGCAGCTTGATGATGACCGGCGCACCACCGACCCTTTCGATCGCCGGGAGCACATCCTTCTTGTCGCGAACAAATGTCGTTTGCGGAATGCCGATGTGGTGCCGGCTGAGGATCTGGAGGCTGCGCAGCTTGTCCCGCGAGTTGCTGATGCCGGCCGACGAGTTGGCTGACCAGACGTCCATCTGCTCGAATTGTCGCACGACCGCCGTGCCGAAGTAGGTGATCGACGCCCCGATCCGCGGGAGCACGGCGTCGTAGTGGGACAGGTGCTTTTGCCGAAAGTACAGGTCTGGCGCGCCTTCCTGGAGGTCGATCGCGAACTTGAGCGTGTTCAGGACCTTCACCTTGTGTCCCCGCTGATCGGCCGCTTCTCGCAGCCGCCGGGTGCTGTAGCACCTCGGACTGCAGGAGAGTATCGCGAGTTTCATGATTTCGACTTCTTCCTTCGCTTGGGCTTTCCGCCGCAGTAGGACCTGCCTGCATCGACCAGGAACCGCCGGCGAAACGCCTCTCGACCGAGGAGCATGCGAAAGCCCATTTCGTCCCGGCTCGCCAGGGTTAGCTCTACAGGCCAGGTGATACCCATCAATCTCACATCGGTGACGATCACGGGCCTCAGGGAGGCTCGCCCGCTCGAGCTGCGCACCGATCGGTGCTCCAACACCTCGGCCTCGACTTCCACCGTCCTGTCGCGGCTTCGCTGCACGGGGTGGACCTGAAAGCGCACCCACTTCGCTCCTGCTTGCTCGAACTCCTGCAAGTCGAAGGCATGCAATGAGGACGAACGGGCGCCGGTGTCGACCTTTGCCTTGATCCGCTCGATTCCAAAATCTGGGAGACCGACCCATTCCCGCCAACCGATCACGGGGAGGATGTTTGGGGAGCGTTTCGTCATGGTAGCCTCAGCCGCCCTCGCCGTCGAAGAACTCGACGACCCCCGTCTCGAGCGAGTACTCGGCACCGACCACGCGAAGGCCCTCGGTCAGGATGAGATTCTCGAGGATCTCGGAGCCGTGCCGCAGGTGGTCGACCGAGGCCCGGACATTGGCCCGAACCGAGCGCCGCACCAGGGCCTCACGATCGTGTCGAAGCTCCGAGTCGAGCAGCCCTTCGATTGACGGCCGTACCCGGTTGACGATGGCTCGCAGATTGGGCGACTGGTGTTCTGCTGGCCGTTGAATCTCGTCGAGGGTGGCGAGGATCGCACCGCAGTCGGAGTGTCCGAGCACCACGACCAGACGTGTACCGAAGCTGGCGGCGGCGAACTCGACGCTGCCGACCTGAGATGGAGCCACGATATTGCCGGCAACTCGAATCACGAAGAGGTCGCCGAGTCCCTGGCCGAACACCAGTTCCGCGGGCACCCGGGAATCCGAGCAACCGAGAATGATCGCGAAGGGCGCCTGGCCGGCCAGAGCCGCGACCCGTGAATGGCTGGGGCGCGTCTCGCTGCTCAACTCACCGGTCGCGAACCGGCGGTTTCCTTCCCGTAACCGATCGAGCGCCTCGAGCGCCGACATCGGCAGCGGATTTCCCATCAGGCTCCCTTCAACGGTTCATCGGGCTCGTAGACTTCGCCATCCAGATCTTCCAGCTTCTGCTGAAAGTAGGCCCGGGCGTCCTGCACGGCCTGATTGTACACAGCTGGACCCAATTGCCCCAGGAAGAAATCGATGAGACGTTCCGCCTGAAACGCGCTCAACTCGCGCTCGAATTCCTCTTCGAACAGCGCCTGTGCGGCCATTAGGAGGATCTCCCGGCGCTCGTCGGAGAGCTTGATGCGCATCGGCCCGTCATGATGCGACATCACCGGATTGCCCTAACGGCCGTCCAGTATGCGAGGAAGTCCCGCCCCAGGGAGTGCGTCATGCCCACCAACCCCTCGCTCGTCAGCATTCCGGAATGATTGTAGGGTCCCGATCCGTCAGCGGTCACGAAAGCGAAACGAAGTGCGCCCCAATCCCGGTTGATTCGTCCTTCTTCGATTGGGGTCCCGTAGAACATGCCGACGATGCTGTCCCCGGCCACGGATTCAACGACGAACTCCTGCAGGTAGGGCGCAGCGTCCGGGGTCGGCCTGAGATCGACGGTCCACACACCGACCAGTTCGGACGCCGCGACCTCCGCCGCCTCCCTCCGGAAGCGGTACTGATTTCGCTGCAGATATTCTTCGGCTTCCTCGTACTGCACCAGCTTCGTGATCGTAAGCTCGTTCTCATCTGCGACAATGGCCGTCCGAATCGTGGCGGGCCGGCCGTTGTCCTCGGCATCGCGGGTCATGACCAGGCGATGCGCACGTCCCGACCCGTCGGACGACTGCTCCTCGATCTGCCATAGAGCTCCGAAAAAGATGCCCTTCGGAGTCTTTCGTAATCGCTCGCGGCTCTCGACGATGCTGCCGTCAGGCTCTTCGAAGGAATACTCGAGTGTCAGGGTCGTAGCGTCTTCGCGTTGTACCACGAGACTGGTGGGCAATCGCACCAGCGTCCTGTCGTCACCGTAATCCAGGTATTCCAGCTCCCCTTCCCATGACCCGATCAGGAGGTCATAGAACCCGGGGCCTTCCTGGACAGCGGTTGCGCTCTGCGTTGCCGCGGACAACGCGCCGAGGCACAAGACCGAAATCGCCAGCCTCCAACTGCGGTGCATGTAGCCTCCAGTGGGTTGCGCTCGAACTCTCATGTCGCTGCGTCCGCCAGTTCGTTCTTGAGAATATTCTTGAAACGCCCTCCGCTCACATAGTGATCTGCCAGCAGCCGGCCATTCCACACCAGGTTGAACACTCCGTAGTGCGATGGTGCGCGCTGCGCGGCTTTCGGGCTGTCGATCACGTGAACCTTCAGCTCCAGCCCGCGGGCAGCCGCCATCTCCACCAGGGCGTCCACGGATTTGGGCAGCATGGGACACTGATTCGAATACACCAGGTTCAGTCCCTGGTACCTGGACAGGTTCTCGGAAATATCTCGGAAGCGAGGTGCCGGCCCTTCTCCAAGGCGAAGAGCGACGAGCTCGAAGCGGTCGGCTTCGGCGACAAGCTCGAAACCGTTCCTGAGGAATACCTGTTTACCGGCCATCCAGGGACCGTCGCTCACCATGGCCGCGGCACCGATGGCCCCCGCTTCCCGCGCTTCCCCGACGAAGGCCTTTACGAGCCGCGTCCCGAGCCCGCCCACCTTCTGCCCCCTCGTATACACCCAAAGGCAATGCGCGAACAGCCAGCCCGGGGCGTCCACGGGTCGCCAGGCGTATTCGCCGGGCACGTACTCGAGAAAGGCCAGGGGCTTACCCTGGGCGTCGCGGTACAGAAGGAAGCGCAGACCCTCGGCGAAGCGCTCCTCCAGCCATTCGACCTTGGCCCGGTAGCCCGGGTGACTCTTGCCGGTCAGACAACCGATCCCGCAGTCCGCCAGGTTCCCGGGCCCCACCTTCTCCAGCGTCGGGCCGCCTGCATCAACAGAGCTCATCGCTCGAGGACCTCCTCGATCTGGTGAATCGTTCCGTCGAGCACTTCCAGGTGTTCCGGAATCTCGAGCCCTCGCTTCACGATCGCGGGTATCACAAGGTCAGCCGATACGGCCGGACCCCGCTTCGCTATGACCCCGTCCACCGGTTCTCCTCGCTCGTTAAGGAGATGCACCAGCGAGAAGTCGAGACTCGGAAACCTGGCCTGCGGGTAGAACTGCTGCCCGGACACAAAGACCAGGCGGCGCCCATCAATCTCAAACGCGTAGCACGCGCCTTCGTCTTCCACTTCCTCGAATTCCGCGAAAGCCGTCGCTTCGATCCGGAAGTCCTCAGCCTCGTTCCTCCGGCACGCAGATTCACATTCGGCGAGAACGATGCGGAGGCCGGCCAGATCCTTCTTGAGGTCACGGCTGACCCACAGAAGAATTCCACCGCCGACCACGATCCAGAACGATGACACGATCCACCACGAAGCATCCGAAAGAAGCAGGGTCGCGGTCCAGAGGATCGCGATGACTGCGACACCCGGAATCAGTACCGCCGGACCACGGGCCACGCGCGATTCGAGGTCGCGGATACGGGCGCCCAGCAGCCGCTGCTCGGCAGGCGTAAGGGGACGATGGGTCGACTCCAGGATCATCGCCTGCCTCGCGACCTGCCGACGTCGATTGCGGATTCTGTCAGGCTCACTTCTGCCGACACTGGATTCTCATGTTGAACGTATCGGAGCTGACGATCTCGCCATCATCGTCGATGTGGGCAGGTTGAGCCCATCGGATGATGCAAAGCGTCGAGCCCTTCTCAATTCCGAAGATGCCCGACCCGGGTCCATCGGCCCCTATCCCGTAGCTCTGTCTCCAGCCAAGCCCGTGCATCTCTGAGCCCTCGATTGCGTCGAAGTGTGGGGCCGACGCGCCTGCTCGCAGGGAGTCGTTCGTCTCGAAGTCGCACAGACCGGCCACGAATTTCGTCACTAGCAGCCCTTCAAGTTCTTCGGTTGGATTACGAGATGACCGTCGGAATCCAGAAGATCGACCCGGAGAAAACGGGTCGGTTCGACTTCTCGAATCGCCGGCGGGTCTCCTTCCGCGCACCACATGTCACCAGGCTGTTCGGGCCGGAGCAAGAGGTAATCCTGGCTTGAGGACACGACGTACCAGCCGGACCCCTCCATTTCGATGATGTCGCCCCCTCGTACGGCCATGACCCGCTCACCCTCCGTGTCTGGCGGCACGCGCAGCCACACCGGCGTCGGCCATGGCCCCCGCGGGAGCTTGAACCAATCGCCCGATCGATCCGCGATCGTCTGGTGGAAGTAGTAGCCGTAGCCCCAGTCTCCCATGAAGACGTCGGGCATGAAGTAGACCGGCGCGACCGATAGGGCCGCGGCACGATAGAAGGCGCTCAGACCCCGACCCGGCGTGACGACCAACAGGATCTCGCCGACCACGGAAGCCCCGTCAGAAGGGCCTGCGTGCAGGGGCATTGATACGAGCGACGGTGCCATCTGCTCGCGGTAGCAATCCTCCATCGTGGCCGACTCGGTACAGACTTCCGCGATCCGGTACTCGTTCGAAAGACGAGCCACCGGAGCAGAACCGTACATGGCGACCCAGGCCGGGAAGAGCTCCTGGCCGCGAAGCTCTGCCGCGCCGCCCGACGAGATGGCGAACAGGAGGATCCATACGGGACGTCGAGCGACATCAAGAGCCCGGCGAATCACGGGGTCACTCGCTTACGCATCGGGCTTCCTCATACCTCCAGCTACAATTAGACAGCATCAGGACGACCGCCGCAGGCGGGTGAGACCCCACACGCTGGCAGCGACACCCGCAATGAAACTGAAGAGTCCAGCGAAGAAGAAGGGAAGATACCAGAACAACAGGGATTGGTCGGGCTCCCCCCGCCGCGCGACGATCGCTTCCAGAATGTAGGCGCCCACGAGGCCCAGGCCGACCAGGATCGCGAGGCCTCCCAACACCACCGCCGCGATCGGCAGAATCCTGCTTGACCGGAGATTTCCCGATTCGCTGGCTCTCATGGAATCACTCTGGGGCAACCGCGGCGGCGGCCGGCCAGTCGGTGTCCCCTTCGCGGGTCAGGGTCATCTCGAAAAACCGGATCGGATCCTGGTTGGGCGCGATTCGGTCACCTACCTCGGTCCAGGTACCGTCCCGGACGGTCGCCTCATAGCGTATCGTCATGGGCCCAGCCGGGATCTCCCAGGTGAAACCTTCCTCCGTCGGGGTCACCACGAAGTCACCCGAACGTCCCTGGGCGTAGGAGCGCATGCTATACCGCCCGTCGGTCGGATCGTAGGAGATGATGGCGAACGCGTTGAAGGCTATGCTGCCGTCTTCTTCGTACCCGCGGCCTTCGATGACCTTTATGGAGCCATCCAGAAACGGACCGACCCTCTCGGTCTGAATGATGGCGTGCTTCTCGCCGGAGGGGGTAAGAGTCCAGGCAGATCCTCGCCATTCGCCGTCCATGAAGGACAGCTCGTCCATGGCTTCGGCCTGTGCCGCGACCAGGGCCGCGGGATCGGGCCGTCCCTGCGCCCACACCGCCGCCGGCACTGCGGTCAGCAGCAGGACCCCTGCGAGGGCAAGACTTCGGTTGAGCATCGTGTCGCCTCCAGTCGTGGCAGCCGCGTGTGGTTCCGTCAGTCCGACGCAGCCGGTTAAGTAAGGAAGAAACCGATCGCACCCTTCAGGTTAAGATAGATGATTGTCACCACCTCCGGGCCTGCCGCGGGGTACGAACAACAGCGAAAGGATGTCTTCGTGCGACTGAACTACAGGTGGCCGGCTGCGATTCTGGGAATCGCCTCGCTCGCAGTCCTCTCCGCGTCATGTGGAGATGAGGGGATGACAGCGACCCTCCCCACCGCCGACGACATCGTGTTGACCGAGATCGCGGACGGCCTTCAGCGGCCGGTCCAGCTTACCGGGCTGTCCGGGGACTCTCGGCTGTTCATTGTCGAGCAACGAGGGCGCATTCGAGTTCTCGCTGATGGTCAGTTGCGGCCTGAACCATATCTCGACATCGCCGGTCAGCTGTCGGGTGGCAACGAGCAGGGTCTTCTCGGTCTCGCGTTCCATCCCGATTTTGCCTCCAACGGCTACGCGTACATCAACTATACCAACGGGGCGGGCGATACCGAAGTGGTCCGATTCACGGAGAGCGCCGACGGCCTGACTCTGGATCCAGCGAGCCGAAAGGACATTTTGTTCGTCGAACAACCGTTCGGGAATCATAACGCGGGGCAACTTCTCTTCGGTCCCGACGGCATGCTCTACGTCCCGCTTGGGGACGGCGGGTCGGGCGGCGACCCCCAGGGAAACGGTCAGAACCTAGACACGCTTCTCGGTTCCATCCTTCGGATCGATGTGGATGGCGGAGATCCATACACGATTCCGCCGGACAACCCGTTCGTGGCGGGCGGCGGGCGCCCCGAAATCTGGGCCTATGGCGTAAGAAACCCCTGGCGTAACGATATCGATGTCGAAGGGGGATTCATCTATGTCGCGGACGTGGGGCAGAACGAGTGGGAGGAAGTCAGCGTCGCGTCGCTTTCCGAAGCGGGCGTGAACTACGGGTGGAACACGGTTGAGGGCCCGGAGTGCTACCAGGACTCGAACTGTGACCGGACCGGCTTGCGGGACCCGGTCGTATCGTACAGCCACGGAGATGGCTGCTCTATCACCGGTGGCCACGTCTACCGTGGGTCGGCGATCGCGGGGCTGGCCGGTACCTACTTTTACTCGGACTTCTGCTCGGGTTGGCTGCGCAGCTTCCGCTTCGACCCGACGCAGGGCGCTGCGGTGGATCAACGGGAGTGGGCGATTCCTGATATCGGGAGTGTTTACTCGTTCGGGAGAGATGCGGCCGGAGAACTCTACATCCTCGCGGGGAGCAGGGCCTATCGCATCGATCCGGCTCCCTGACGCGAGGCCGAGATCATCGCGGCCTGGAGGGCACGCGGCTAGGCGTCAGCTCGGCTTGGCGATCGCGAACGCCTTGAGGTACTGGACCTCCAACTCGTCGCGGGCGACTCCGACCAGGTAGTCATCACCGATTTCAAGGATACGGACGTGCGGGACCGAAACCGGCCCGACCGCCTGACCTGCCGGTGTGAAGACCAGGTACGTGTCGCGGTCCGGTCTGACTGCCGTACCGGTCTTCACCCACAGATGTCCGCCCCGATCCAGCACCAGCTCCGTGTAGGGGGGATGCTCCGTTGGCGCCGAAACCTGAGACAGGATCTTGTCGGCATCCGCTCGACTCATCTTCTGCGCGTACAGGTCGGTCATCGAGTCACGCCACGCCGTGACCGCAGGTTCATTGGCGGTCGCGGGCACCTGTTCGCCGTCCCACCGGGCAACGACGGGGGCCCCGTCCGGCCCAAAGCAGCTCACCTCCGGCCCCGCCTGGTCGCCTATGCACAGGCGTGCTTCGTTCGGTTGAACGGCGATCGAGGCACGTCGAGCGAGCGGCGGGATCACGGGTAGACTTCCCTTCGGTAGCTGCACGGAAACCTGCTCGGTGTCACGAAAGAACAAAACGGTGTCTATGGCCGACTGGTCGCTACTCACGCGCAATGCGCTGGTCTGGTGTCGGAACCGGCCCGGCGGCGCGTCCGCCGTCTTGAAGATGAGCCGAACGATCAGGCCTCCGTCGCTCAGCAACGTTCCCGAAGCCGGATACAGTGGTGGCTCCACTGCCTTCGCGATTCCATCACGGCTGAAAGATCGGATGTCTGCCAGCTCACCATCCGGATCGAACTCCGTGACCCGGAACGTCGCGTCGTCCCACACGAGGGTCGATCCGTCCTGGCGGCTCAGCACCTGGGTCGGCCGCACGAACTCGCCCGGGCCGGATCCCGCACTGCCGAGGACGCGCCACAACCGTCCGCCGGAATCGTATGCCCGGACGGTTCGGGAGCCCGCATCCACGACGACCCATCCGCCGTCCGGCCGGCGAGCTGCGGCCACAATGTCCGAGAACTGGTAGGCGGGATCTCCGTCGAGGACGCCGATCACCAGATAGGGTTCGGGCGCCACGAGCCAGGACGCATCGGCTCCGGACGTCTCGGGTGGAACGGACTCTCCGCGACAACCCAGAAGTGAAAGGAAGACGACGAGCGCCGCCGCAGGCCGGCCCGCCACCCGAATTACTCTTCCGCCAGATCGAGCGCTTCGCGGGCCGCGGCCAGGCTGTCCGCCGGAACGTAGAGCGTGATGCCACGCACCGAGGCACCAGCGTGATTCAGGCCGAAGATGCCGGCCGCGCCGCGCCGGTCGATGCGCGAAATGATCCCGGCGGAATCCAGTCGTCCGGCGGCGAGTTCCGCCTCGTACACGGCGCCGTACTCGGCGACCACGACCCAGCCGGTGTCCGGCTGATCAGCCATTCGCTGCGTCCGCCTCGGTAGTACCGAGGTCCGCATCCTCGCCCTCTGTCAGCATTCGGTGCACCGGTGCGGTCGCCTCTCGAGTCAGAACTTCTTCGATTCCATCGATCGTGATGGCGTACTGGCCACTCTGCAGGATCTCCACCCAACCGCGCTTCTTCATGTACCAGAAGGGAAATTCGAGATGCTCGCGCGGGACGCCCAGCTTTCTCTCCAGGTCGACTGCACCCACACCACCCGACTCGGGGTTGTTTCGCCGCGCCGCGTACAGCAGTGAAAGGACTCCGCTGAAGATCTTCTGGTCCTCCGAATGGCTTCCGCGAGTGGAGTCCTGGTCGAACACCTGCCACTGCATGCTGCGGTTCTTATCGTATTGTACGTCGTAAGCGGCTCGCCGCGCCGGGTCGGTCAGCACCTCGTACGCATCGTGCACTTCCCGAAACGCTTCCTCGCTGCCCGACTCCGGGTTATCCGGGTGGTACCGCTTGGCGAGCAGGCGAAATACACGCTCGAGCGTTTCGTTGTCCGCACCCTGACTGAGCTGCATGACTTCGTAGTGGTCGACAAACGGAGCTTGGCTCACCTCATGACCCCCTCGGTGTCTGGATTCTCAGCGCCCGCGAAGACGATGAGAGGTCGCGTTACAATGATTCCGAGGCAGGGGAGCATGCAAGACCGATACCGACAGACCAGATCATTTGGGTTCGCGATCCTATTCTCCCACCAGACTCATCCGCACCTGCTGAATCAAGGGGTCCTTCTCCGGAGTCAGGGTAAAGAACACCTCGATGCTCCGTTCCAGGCCCTCGATGACGAAGCTGCCGCGGAGTTGATTCACGGCCCGCATCCCGCCGATGCCCACTATCTGGCCCATTCCCGCGTACAGGCCCTGCGAGCGGGCGACGAGGTCCGAGAGGCGGTTGTCCATGAAGAAGTTGTCGGCGAAGATCCCGCTGTCTTCAGCACCGTCCCAGTCCGGGAGAAGCGCCGCAAGCTGTTCCTTTCGAGTCTTCAGAATGGCGGAAGCCGGAAGCTCGCGCGGCTTCAGTCCGGCCGCTGCGATGATGCCATCGAGAATCGCCGTGTTGAGCGCGCTCGTGCTGCCGTAGGTCACGTTGTCGAAAGACATCACGGCCAGTCCGTACTCGGGCATCATGGTCCAGTTGCTCCCGAATCCCGGCAGTCCGCCGCTGTGCCCGACCATCACCCTCCCCTCGCAGTCCTCGACCCAACGCAGACCGTACGCGTAGGCCCCGGCCGACGGACACTCCCTCCCCGTCGGGTAGCGATAGTTCGGCATTACACCCGCGAAGCGCCACGGATGATGCATCTCGCGCAGTGAACTCCTCTTCAGTGGTCCAGTGTCCGGGTCGTCGCGCGGAGGCCAGGCCGACAGGTGTAGCGCGACGTAGGCCGAGAAGTCCTCGATCGAGGTGATCAGACCGCCCATTGCACCGTACGCCCCATGATGCTCCAGCGGGATGTTGACCCATGCTTCGTCTACCCAGTCGTAGCCGAGCGCCAGGTAGTCAGGGGAGGCAATCTCGTACTCCCATACCGTGTCACCCATCCCGAGCGGCTCGAAGATGTGCGTCCGCGTGTAGCCCCGGAAGTCCAGCCCCGATGCGGCCGAGACGATCTGTCCGAGGAGCGCGAACCCGAGATTGCTGTACTCGAACTCGACCCCTGGAACGTTCGAGAACGACACGCCCCCTTCGACCAACGCCATCAGCTCCTCGTCCGAGTCAGCCAACTGCCGATCTCCCCAGGGATTGTCCTCGGGGAACCCGGCGGAATGTGTGAGAAGGTGGCGGATCGTGATCTCAGGAGCGTCCGTCGTCAGGTACGTCAGCGTGGCCGCTTGGCGCAGATACTTCGTGATCGGGTCGTCGAGGGCGAGCTTGCCCTGGTCTCGCAGCTGCAGGATGGCCATGGCGGTGACGCTCTTGCTCATCGAGGCGATGCGGAACAGAGATCGCGTCGTCGCGGGCGCCGGAGGAAGAAGTCTCGCGAATCCGAAGCCTCCCGAGTAGAGCAACTCTCCGTCGAGGACGACCCCGTATGCGAAGCCTGGCATTCGTCGCCGCTCGGCATAATCCCTGAACTTTTCGTCGACCGTGGCCGCGGTGGCTTTGACGTTCTCGGCGCGGTCGGGATCCGTGAAGACGGGGATCGTTTGCGCCTGGAGCGGAAGGGCGAAGATCAGACTCAGGATGAGAAAGCGCATCAAACGTATCTCCGGTAATTGGGTGACGGACTTTCGCGTGTCGCACCGGTGAAGGCCGCACCTAACCGAATGCCTCCGGTCATCACGTTCAAGCGGGGCTTCAAAGGATACCGTCGGCCGCGGCCGACTCTCGCCACCGGGCCGCGTGCTCCTTTCCCCGCAGCCCGACGGTCTCGCCCGAGGCTTAGATTACTTCGTACAGCTGGTACTGATCTCGGGCTCCCGTCTCGGCCGCTGCGGATTCCGCATGACGATCTTCTCCAACCTCCACCCGCTCGCGTATCCCGAGCAACTGTCGTCGCGCCATGATCGAGTCGATGACGCGAAAGACCAGCAAGGCAAATCGAGCTGTAGGTCCCGAGGTATCCGCGGACATCCGGCTGACGAGTCGTGTGCCCCGAGCCTCCGGAGTCAGGATATAACTGGAGACGAGGCGAGCCCGGGATCCTGCGAAGCGCACGCCATCCACCCACCACGCCAGAGCGCGGCCGGGATCAACGTGACGCAGGTATCCGATGGCCGTCGCGTCGCCAGGTATCGGTTCGGGAATCCAGGAGACGATGTGCCGCGCGGAGTCCCTTCGTCCGTTGTCCAGCCAGTCGACGCTGTACCACCCCGCCCCACGTCCCAGCTGCGCGATCCAGGGCCAGACCTCTTCAGGCGGAGCTTCTATCGAAATCGCACGGGTCATGGCCACACGGGTCCGCGGGCCGTCCGCCAGGTATTCGTCGCCGGGCATAGCGCCGCTGCGTTCTTCGGGAGTCGATCCCCACCTCGTGCTCCACCGCAGCACCGTGGATCCGGCTGCGATCACCAGAACGATGAACAGCGCGATCCACATCATGCGTCGATCTGCATCAGCTCGACGGGGGCCCCGTTGTCGACCACAAAGGCCACCATCACGCCGGGCGAGGGGCTGTTCGGTGCGATCAGAACCTCGCAGCCCTCGAGGGCCGCCTCCAGGTCGTCGACCTCGAAGGCGACGTGGGGCACCCGCTGGACGAGTTCTGGCAGAGGACTGTCCGCCTCGAACCGCATCCATTCGATGCGGAACGGGCTCGTCTCAAAGCCTGTCACGTACATCCGGAACTCGGGCAGGTAGCGCTCGCCGGGACGGCGGACCGTCGTCGGTATGCCGAGGTGGTTGTATCGCAACATCGTCGTCTCCGTCCGCTACCGGGCTCGGCAGGATGATTCCGAACGTGTGCTATAGCGTGTATCCGCCGTCGATAGGCAGCTCGATCCCGGTGATGTGACTGGAAGCATCCGAAACCAGGAACAACACGGCCTGCGCCACTTGTTGGGCAGTGGCAAATCGATCGCCGCCGTGAGCTTCCATGGCCGCAAAGGCGCCATCTTCCGAACCGTGCAGTTCCACGAGATCCCGAAAGAAGGGCATGGCGCGCCACAAAGGCGTCTTCACTCCACCCGGGCTCACCGCGTTGATGCGCACCGGGAACCCGTTCTCCCGACATTCCTTGGCTGCCGACCGCACCAGCATGCTCACCGCCGCCTTGCTGGTGGAATACGCCGTCGCTCCCGCCGACGCCCGAATCCCCGATACCGAGCCCAGCACGACTATGGCGCCACCGGCTTCTTGCATGGCGCGGATACCGTGTTTGATCGCCAGGAACGTGCCATCGAGGTTCGTGCTAAATACGCGGCGCCATTCGTCAAGCGTCGTCTCGGCAAGCGGAGAGGCCGCCGCGATTCCAGCGGCGTGC
Organism: Gemmatimonadota bacterium; assembly: GCA_013042495.1. GTDB lineage: Bacteria > Gemmatimonadota > Gemmatimonadetes > Palauibacterales > Palauibacteraceae > Benthicola. The sequence goes on along the minus strand of JABDQB010000194.1, from coordinate 540 downwards.
ACCAGGACGTCGATGCGTCCCTGGTTATCCAGTACTTCGGCAATGGCCGTTTCCCAGTCCGCCTCTTCGCGCACGTCCAGGCGAATCGGGATGACGTCGGGGGGCTCAGAGCCGGTAGCGCCTGGCTCGTCGGCTTCGGGCACTGTCAGGTCGGCGCAGTAGGTCACTGCGCCACGGGCGCTCAGCAGTCGAGCGCATGCCTCTCCGATGCCGGAGCCAGCGCCCGTGACCAGAGCCACGCGGCCCGCCAGGGTCATTTTCATGCTCATAAGTATACGCGATGAAGGGCCGCGATCCACCTCGGATCGGGGCCCTCCAGAATGTGGCACGCCACGAACCGCCTGGCGTGCTGTGCTGTTGCGCTGCTAGCGGGTACGCCTTCCGCTTCCGGGCCTGAATCCCGCGTTGCGGCGGCCCCTGCGAGGCTGCTCATCCCCCTGATGCTGGCGCCGCCTCCGCGACTGCCCTTCGCTGCGCGGCTTGCTGCCGCTTTGCGGCCGTCCGTTGCTCCGGGACTGGCTTTCGCTGCGCGGCTTTCCG
>JABDQB010000172.1 GCA_013042495.1 Gemmatimonadota bacterium | reverse complement strand
GCCCAGGATTTCCCGGCGCCCTCTCAGGTAGGTCACGGTGACGTCGTCCACCGGGAACCAGCCGACGAGGGCTCCCCACTCCGTCGTCATGTTCGCGATGCTGAATCGCTCGTCCATCGTAAGGCCGGCCACCCCCGACCCGTGGAACTCGACGGCGGCGTTGAGCACCTCTCCCTGGTTGTATAAGCCACACAGCGTGATGATCACGTCTTTCCCCGTGACACCCCCTGGAAGCGATCCTTCCAGGCTGACCTTGATCGTGCGGGGGATCTGCCACCAGAATTCTCCGGTGGCCCAGATCGCCGCGGCGTCCGTTCGCACCACGGGCGTGCCGAGCGCTCCGAGCGCCCCATACATGTTGGAGTGCGAGTCCGACCCCACGACGAGCGCACCGGGCACGACGAAACCGTGGGACACCATGATCTGGTGCCCGATTCCCGTTCCCGCGGGATAGAACCGGATGCCCTGCGCGGCCGCGAACTCGCCGATTCGCGAGTACTTGTCGAGATTCGCCTCGGACCGGTTCTGGATGTCGTGATCGAGCACGAACACCGGCTGATCGGAGTCCGCCACGCCCGTGGCACCGATGGACACGTACTTCTTCATCACCGCCGCGGTGTTGTCGTGCGTGAGGACGTGTCTCGGTCGCAGGGACACGACGTCTCCAGCCCGCAGGGGGCGGGCCGGCCCCTCCATCAGATGGGTTTGAGCGATGCGCTCCACCATTGTCTGGCCCATCGTCACCTCCGCTGCCGTTCGACCGGACTCAGAGGTCCGTCGCACACAATTCGAGGAGCTCGGACACCGTGTCCAGCTCGTCCACCCGCCATACGGCGTCCTTGAGGCGACGTGCCTTTTCCTTCGACAGGACTCCGTCGGCCAGGGCGTCGAACTTGCCCTCGATTTCGTCTTCCGTAAGTGGGTTTCTCGGGTCGCCCTTCGGGTAATCGAGTTCCATGCCGACCTGGCGGCCGTCGACGGTGTCGATCGTGACACCCACCCTCTGCAGCTCTGGGAAGACCTTCTCGATTTCCGGATCCGCGATGACCTCGACCTTGTGAAGCTGTTCGCGAATGCGCGGGTCCATGATCGCTTCGGGCTCGAATTGCGCGGGCGTGACCTTGCGTTCAACCAGGGCCGCCGCGATCACGTAGGGCAGGCTGTGGTCGGCCGTCTCCTTGCTGCGCGGATCGTACTTCGTCGGGTCCGCCAGGATGTCGGCCGCACGGGCCAGGGATCGGATGCGTATCTTCGCCACGTCCTCGGGGACGAGGTCGTTCTCATGCACCAGCTGCAGCACGGCGGAGATCGGAGCGTGTGTCAGGGCCTCGGTGGGGAAGTACTTCATGCCGCAGCGTTCGATCCGCCACGACTCGCCCAACCCGTCCGTGAGAATCTCGAGCTTCCACTCCGGGCCCATGCAGTGGACGAGGCCTTCTTTTCCGTCGATGACGTGTTCCGGACCCGTATACCCCTTCTCCGCGAGAAGAGCGGCCATGACGCCAGCCTCGGTGGCCATGGGGTCGACCGTGTTCTTCATCATCGTCAGCTTGCCAGCCGTGACGGCGCCGAACGTGCCGGAGTGAGAGGCCGAGATCCCGATGGCGTGCTGAATCTTCTCCCACGGCAAGTCCAGCATGCGGCCGGCGACGATCGGCGAGACAAACGCCGTGATCGTGCCGTGGTGCCATCCTCGCTCTCGAATTCCGGGAAAGGCTGCTTCACACAACCGCATCTCGAATTCGTGACCCAGGACGATCCCCAGGATGAGGTCGCGTCCTCCCTTGCCCTGTCTCTCGGCGCAGGCCAGGGCCGCCGGGATGATGTCCGAGGGGTGCGATGGGTCCTGCTGCCAGTAGATGTCGTTGTAGTCCATCACGCGCACCATCAGGGCGTTGGCCAGCGCCGCCGAAACGACGTCGAAACGAGCCCCGGATCCGATCACCGTCGCCGGTCCCGGTCCAGCGACCTCGTCAAGGACGTCCAGCGCGATCTCCACATCTTCCTGTTGGTATCCACCCAGGGCGCAGCCGATGGAATCGAGCAGGTAGCGCCGGGCTTCCTGGACGGCACGCTCGCCGATGTCTTCGTATCTCAAGTCGGCGGCCCATCGCGACATAGTGGCGGTGATCGTGTCCGACATTTCGAAAACCTCCTTGACAGTTTGCTGAAAGGCCCGGTTTGTCCGCTTCAGACGGCCAGGTTCTTGAATGGGAGATAGCTCATGAAATCCGCGTGGTGCACGATCGTGGCCTCCGTGGTGCGCTTGACGAGATCCCCCTCGCCGGCGTGTGCCGCGATGATATGGCACACCTCGTCCGGGACCCCGCACTCGAGGGCCACCGCGACGCCGGTGAACGGATGTCGGAGGGCCCGGCCACGAGCACTCTGTCGCGCTTCGCCGTCCACCTTTTCGTACTCGAGCACCTTACCGACGTCTGCCAGGATGGCCCCCGCGATCACCGTATCCATGTCGATCGGCAACGCGTGCCCGAGAAACTCCTGCATCGCCTCCGCCGAGCGTCGCGCGATATGGACCACGCACCGCTTGTGCTCCATGAACGTGGCGGGGCAGTCGGGGATGAGCAGCGTAAAGGGAATCTCTTCCAGATCGCGCGGGTCCAGCGGGCTCCTGTCCATGCTGCGTACCCAGGTCTCGGTCACGGATTCTCGGAGCTCTGGATTGTCGATCCACTGAATCTCAGGCCAAAGCCGCTCTACCTCGTCTCGCATTCTCGCGTCTCCGGAGGCGGGTCCAGGGCTGGGGGCACGGCGACTACCGTGCCCTACTTGGAAAACGTCGAAGTGCAGGAAGCATACCGCGAAATCCCGCTGGCGCGTGGATGGCGGAGATTTGTAAACGCTTATTAAATTTGGACATACGAATCTAGGACATTCTCGACAGACGCAGGCCACAGTCGATGATCGCCCCCCGGCCCACCAGGTCGAGACAAAGCGTCCCACTGCGGGACGGAGTGCGATCGATTTGCGCTTCGTGCCGGTGCACGCGGCGCCGGGGGGTGGCACGCCGATTGCTTCGGCTCTGAGCTACGAAGAGTGTGCCCCCGACCGAACCCGGAGAGCGTCATGGCAGTTCAGCTACCGGATCCCGACACGACCGGTTCGCATTTCCTCGAAGCCGCGATCCAATCTCGTCGGTCGGTGCGGGACTTCCGACCCGACCCCGTCGGCGTGAGCGACATCTCCCAGCTGCTGTGGGCGGCGCAGGGTGTTACGGGCAGCCAGGGGTATCGGGCGGCTCCGTCCGCCGGCGCGTTCTATCCGTTGGAGACGTACGTGATCACCGCGGACGGTGTAGATCACTACCGCGTCGAGTCTCACTCCCTCGAGCGAGTGGTGGACGGCGACCGGAGGTCCGCGATACGCGCGGTGTCTTTCGACCAGGCCTGCATCACTTCGGCGCCGGCCGTATTCCTGTTCACCGCGGTCTACGAGCGAACCTGCCGGGAGTACGGAGGGCGCGGTCGGATGTATGTTCACATGGATGTTGGACACGCGGCTCAGAATCTCCTGCTTCAGGCGGAGGTCCTGGGGCTCGCGGGGGTTCCCGTCGCGGCCTTCGAACCCGCGCGAGTCTCGGAGGTCCTTTCGTTGCCTGCAGAAGAAGAGCCCGTGTACATGATCCCGATCGGAAAGCCGGCCTAGCCGGGCCTGCCTCGGGGTGCGGCACGGCCGCCCTACAGTATATTTCCGGGATGCGGGCACACCGTGCCCACTTCCGCCAGAAACCACCGGAGGGTTCATGAACGTCGCGTCCATCGTTTCCGGTCGCAGGGGCGCACGCCGGCCTGGGCATTTGACGGTTCTGCTTCTGGCCCTCGTGCTGCTGGTCATCCCCAGGACGGCGTGGGCGCAGGACGTGGATCTCGAAGCCATCGATGCGTGGATCGAGAACCTCCTGGACGATTGGTCGACGCCGGGACTGGCCGTGGGAATCGTCCACGGAGATAGCCTGGTATTCGCCAGAGGCTATGGGGTGCGAAGCCTCGGCAGCCCTCAACCGGTGGACGAACATACTCTCTTCGCGGTCGCGTCGAACTCCAAGGCGTTCACGGCGGCCGTTCTCGGGATGCTGGTAGAGGACGGGG
>JABDQB010000170.1 GCA_013042495.1 Gemmatimonadota bacterium | reverse complement strand
AACTCGTGATCGGATACGACCACGGTTTCGGGCGCGGGCGTGCCGGGGACATCGATCTGTTGCGGAGACTCGGTCGTCTGCACGGCTTCGCGGTGGATGTGGTGCCCGCGGTTGAGTCCGGAGGAAGTCTTGTATCATCGACTCGAATCCGGGCCTGCGTGGCGAAGGGTGACGTGGAAAAGGCCAGGACAGATCTCGGACGCCCTTACTCCTTCCGCGGCCCGGTTGTGACCGGTCTGGGCCGGGGAAGAAGCCTCGGGTTTCCCACGGCGAATATCGCCGCTCCCGGGGGAGGCAAACTGCTTCCCTGTCAGGGCATTTACGCGGTCAGGGCTTCGCTCCGGACCGAAATCCGCTCGGCTCTTCTGCACCTTGGCCCTCGACCGACTTTCGCGGGTTCGCCTCCCTCGATCGAACTCTATATCCTGGACTTTGACGAGGATATCTATGGCGAACGCGTACGCGTGGACTTCCTGACCCGGCTCCGGGATGTTCTGCCGTTCGGTACGGCCTCGGAACTCGTGGAACAGATGAAGAGGGATCGTGACATGGCCCGGGAGTACTTTGCGGCTATGGAAGACTGATCCTGGTCATCTGGCACGCGGGCAAACAATGCTTTACAGAATGACGAACTGGCGCTATTTTTCCATGCTTGATATCCGTTGAATACACGAACTTGAAGGAACTCATACAGATGACGTTGGGCACGGAAGAGAAGAAGACGATAGCCGGGAAGTTCGGGTTGCACGAGGGTGACGTCGGGTCGCCCGCCATCCAGGTCGCGCAGTTGACGGCTCGGATCGAGCACCTTACAGAGCACTTCCGAACGCACCCGAAAGACCACCACAGCCGCAGGGGCCTTCTGAAGATGGTAGGGCGCCGCCGCCGGCTGCTCGAGTACCTGAAGAAGAACGAGTACGAAAGATACAGGACGGTCATCAAGGAATTGGGCCTGCGTCGCTAGGAGTGTCGCGGGCCTCGGAATGCGGTGGTTCGGTGGCGCAGGGCGCCTTCGGACTGCCGTTTTTGTCGTCCCGCCCGTGCCCGCTACTAGAACGCGGGAGATTCGCGGCCGGGATGCGTAGGACCAAGACGTTGCAAGCTTGAGAAGAGCGGAAAGAGAAGAAAGAAGAGATGGCACACAGGATTGAGAAGGAATTCGCGGGCCGGAAGCTGGTCCTCGAGACGGGTCGCATGGCGCGGCAAGCGGACGGGGCGATTCTCGCCCAGTATGGTGATACGGTAGTGTTGGTGACGGCAATGGCGGAGCGCAAGCAGTCCCGCATGCCGTTCTTCCCCCTCACCGTGGAATACCGGGCGAAGACTTACGCGGCCGGCAAGTTTCCGGGCGGGTTCATCAAGCGCGAAGGTCGGCCCAGCGACAAGGAGACCGTGTCGGCCAGGCAGATCGATCGGCCGCTGCGCCCGCTGTTTCCCTCGGACTATCAGAACGAGACGCAGGTCGCCTGCTTCATCATCTCGGCCGACCAGGAGAATGATGCGGACGTGCTGGGAATGCTCGGCGCGTCGGCGGCCTTGACGATATCGCCGATTCCGTGGGGCGGACCCATCGCGGGCGTCCGCGTGGGGCGGGTCTCCGGTGAGTGGGTGATCAACCCGACGTTCGAGCAGCTCGAGTATTCCGACATGGACATCGTGGTAGCCGGCACGGACGAATCCGTCGTCATGGTCGAGGGAGCCGCGGTAGAGATCAGCGAGGACGAACTGGTTTCGGCTCTCGAGGTGTCGCACAAGGCAATCCGCGAGCTGATTGCGATTCAGCACGAGCTCGTGAAGATGATCGGGGGGCCGCCGCAGAAGTTCGATTACCCGCCAAAGAGCGTTTCGCCCGACTTCGAGGCCGCGGTTCGGAACAGGGCTTCAAGCAAGGTCGAGGAAGCGCTGGCGCTTCCGAACAAGGAGGAGCGCAATCAGGCTCTTTCCGCGCTCAGGGAGTCGGTCACTGCGGACCTCCAGGAAGAGGAGACTTTCGCCGAGCACCTCGACGATCTCTCGAGCGTCATGAAGAAGCTCGAGAAGGAGACCATGCGACGCCAGATCCTGGAGCGCGGAGAGCGTGTCGACGGGCGCGGACTCGATCAGGTCCGGCCAATCTCGTCCGACGTCGGGATCCTGCCGCGTACGCACGGTTCCGCTCTGTTCACGCGAGGTCAGACCCAGGCGCTTTGCGTGGCGACGCTCGGTACGATCAGGGACGAGCAGCGCATCGACTCGATCGACGTCCGCGAGGAAACGTCCAAGTCGTTCATGCTTCATTATAACTTCCCGTCGTTCTCGGTCGGGGAGGTACGCCCGTTCCGGGGACCCGGACGCCGGGAAATCGGACACGGGATGTTGGCCGAGCGAGCCCTGCAGTCACTGCTTCCGGCCTACGATGAGTTCCCGTACACGATCCGCATCGTGTCGGACATTCTCGAATCCAACGGCTCGAGCTCGATGGCTACGGTGTGTGGCGGCTCGCTGTCCTTGATGGACGCGGGTGTCCCGCTGCGCGGCCCGTGTGCCGGGGTGGCCATGGGCCTGGTCAAGGAAGGCGACTCTGTGGCTATCCTGACCGACATTCTGGGCATCGAGGATGCGCTGGGCGACATGGACTTCAAGGTCGCGGGGACGTCCGAGGGAATCACCGCGATTCAGATGGACATCAAGATCGATGGGCTGAGTCTGGACACGATGCGCGACGCGCTGGCCCGGGCTCGCGTGGGTCGGATGCACATCCTGGATGTCATGCAACAGACGCTGGGTGAGCCGCGATCCGAGATGTCTCAGTACGCTCCGCGGATCATGACGATTCAGATCAACCCCGAGAAGATCGGCGAGGTGATCGGTCCGAAGGGGAAGACGATTCGGAGTATCCAGGAGCAGACCGGAGCTCAGATCAACATCGAAGATTCGGGTGTCGTGACGGTGTCCTCCGTGTCCGGTGAGGCCGCGGAGAACGCGCGGGCGATGATCGAAGCGATCGTCGAGGAGCCCGAGGTCGGAAGGATCTACGAAGGCGTAGTCAAGAACACCACGACCTTCGGAGCATTCGTGGAGATCATTCCGGGTACGGAAGGTCTTTGCCACATCTCGGAGCTCGAGGAAGGGCGCACCGAGAACACCGAGGACGTGGTCCAGCCGGGCGATGTCGTTCAGGTGAAGTTGCTGTCGGTCGACGAGAGAGGTCGTCTGAAGCTGTCTCGCCGCGCGGCGATGTCTGCCAACTGAGTGTGAGTCTCTTCCACGTCGGTGATCGGTCCCGGATCGCGGGGGCGTCATGAGGCGGACGTGGGAGGGCGGAGTGCTCACCGATCGGCCGGCTGCTCAGGTCAGGGCAGACGGTCTGGAAACGACGGAGCGTCTGGACCAGGAGGTCCGGCGCTCCGTTCTTCCATCGGGGGCGGTCATCCTGTCCGAGAGAATGGACTCGGTCCGATCGGTCGCAGCCGGCGTGTGGGTGCGGCGTGGGACAGCTCACGAGCAGCCGGAGTACCGGGGAATCGCCCACCTGCTCGAGCACATGGTGTTCAAGGGCACGGGTCGGCGGACCGCACAGGAGATCGCCTCGGACGTAGAGGGGACCGGCGGTTCGCTCGATGCCTACACGACCCATGAGCATACGTCCTTTCAGGTACGCGTGCCCGCGGATCACCTGGGAACGGGCCTGGACGTGCTCACGGACCTGGCGTTTTCCCCAGCTCTTCGAGCGGACGACCTGGAGTTGGAGAAGGCTGTCGTCCTGGAGGAGATCTCCCGTACGGAGGACACGCCGGACGACCAGGTCTTCGAACTCCACTCGGAGTTTCTGTACGACGGCCACCCATATGGCGCCCCCATTCTGGGGACGCGCGAAACGGTCGAATCGATCGGGGCGGATGCGCTACGGCAAATGCACCGTGAGGCCTATCGACCGGGGAATATGGTCGTCGCGGTAGCCGGGCAGGTGGACCACGATGACCTGCTCCGCCACGTTCGGGATCTGTGGCCGGTCGGCGAAGAGCATCGCGCCGAAGAGAACGTACCGTGCCTCGAGAAGACGGCCGTCGGATCCAGGGTGACGCGCCGCCCCGGGGGGAGACAGGTTCACCTGATCGCCGGCGGCCGGGGGATGAATCACTCGAATCCCCTGCGACATGCGGCCGCCCTTGTCGGCCAGGCACTGGGTGGTGGTATGAGCTCACGGTTGTTCCAGAAGATCCGCGAACAGCTGGGGCTGGCCTACTCGGTGTTCTCCTTTCAGGCCTTCTACGCGCGCGCGGGCCACCTCGGAG
>JABDQB010000168.1 GCA_013042495.1 Gemmatimonadota bacterium | reverse complement strand
GTGTCAGGATCAGTGACAACCGGCCCACCTGACGCCCGGTCAGATGGACGATCGATGAGCCCGGGGCTGGCGCGAGAGAGCACCGGCGCGTCTTAAGGGGCAGCCTCTTCATTCGGCTCCGCCTCCGCCTCCGGATCCCAGAGCGCTTCTCCCGGCGGCGCCAGGGCGTAGATCACGCCCACCGCCGGCCCCTCGGTCTGCAGGACTCTGAGCGCCCGCTCGGGATGCAGTTCCACGAACGCCTCCAGTGTCCGGGCCGCCTTGTTCTCGCCCAGGATCAGCGCCACGTACCGGGCGCCGTATCGGACGATGACCGAGTCGAGGCCGGCCGCGAGCACCTCGGGCGTGCGGTCGTAACGCCCATAGTCGTCGGCCAGGAAACGCCAGGACGGCACGGCGAGCCGGCCCGTCTCCCAGTGAACGTAGGGGTCGAGCGCGGACGCGATCACCTCGTCCGGCGCGGTGTTTGTTCGGATCCACTCGTTGAGCGGAGCATAAGCTCGCGCCGGTATGGTCTGCGGCGAGGCCCAGGACCTGACCGCGTGCCCCCGACCGTGGTAGACGAGTGCGTTTACCACGAAGATGGCCGCCACGATAGCAGCGACCGGAATCCCCCACCGCGGCAGGTCGGCGCGGATCTTCGGCGAAGCTTCCCACAATCCCTCGAACGCAAGCAGCGTGAGCACCGGCATGATCGCGTAATAGAAGCGATACGGCTCATACGGCCAGATGAACACCAGCCCGAGGTACACGATCGGGAAGAGGACGAGCGATGGGTTTCGCTTCCAGACACTCAGCGCGCCGTACCCGGCCGCAGCGCCCAGGGCGAGTAACACGACGGCCAGGGCCAGCCCGGGAGCACGAGGCACCCAGACGAACTGGAGGGTCTCGACGAACGGGCCCCAGTTCGCCGCCGCTACCTCGCCGATGCGGCCGAACGCGCCCCCCTCGAGACCCTGGCCCAGCCAGGTACCGTACGAGCCGTACTGGCCGGAGACGGGGTCAGGAACGTCCGCAGCGTGGGACCGCGCCCAGGCGAGCCAGCCGATCGCCGGTACCCCTGCCATCGCCGTGAGAAATACGGCGGCCTGCCAACGGCGCCGCAGGAGAAGCGGCAGCGCGAGCGCCACGATCAGTGTCAGGCCAATTGAGCGCGTGAGGAAGGCGGCCGCGCCCGCCAATCCAACCGCTGCGGCCCAACCCAACTCTCCGCCCGGCCACCCGCTGGTCGAGTCCAGGGGTGCCGGGTTCGGCCCTGCGCGGGCCGGATCCGCCGCCGCCAGCAAGAGCGCTGCTAAACACGCAAGCAGGAAGAGCGGCTCGGACAGCAGGACGGTGGCCACGGACATCGAGGGAACGGTGAGGAACGCGTACAACGTGACCAGGCCGACCGCCACGACTCTCCGCCGGCCGCCACGCGCGAACAGCAGGAACGTGCCCCCGGCCGCCAGCGACCAGAACAACGCGTTCAGCGCCTTGAGCGCGGGCAGGTTCTCGGGGTAGAGCCCGAACACTTTCCACGTGAGGGCCAGCACCGCCGGGTAGCCCGGCGGATACTTCACACCGGGCACCTCACCCGGAAGGTTCGAGTAGAGGTAACCGTCGCCCGCCGCCGCCGACCTGGCGAGGGCCAGGTAGGCCCCGTCATCGTAATAAATCCCGGCACCGATCGGTTCCTGCGACCGGATCGTGACCGCCAGCACGGTGAGCACCACGGCGGTGGCGATCGCGGCGGTGAAGACCCGGGTGAGTCCGCCTTTACCCGCGTCAGGCGTCGGCGCCGGCTCGGTCTTCCGATTCATGTCGGCAAGCTGCGCGCCTGCATGGCTGTCGGAAAGCCCCGGGTCACGGAACGCGCATGGGAGCCGCGGCCAGGACGTTCAGGAAGTCCTCGACGATCCCGAGCGTCAGACCCCAGATTACGTCACCCTCGAAATCGATCGCCGGTCGCTCGCGTGGCGCTGGCGGTTCGCGCACCAGGGTGGACCGGTACGCGGGGTCGGACAAGGCGGACACCGGCACCCACACGTGGCCCGTGAGCTCCTCGTTCACTCGCACTGCCTGATCCGCCTCCATCCAGGCCACGAAAGGCGTCACGCAAATGGACGGGAGCCGTTTGCTCAGCGGGTGAATCTCACCCAGCCGCCCGATGTAGTCCTCCCGTTCGAGCCGCAATCCAGTCTCCTCGCGGGTCTCACGGCGAGCCGTGTCGAGGAGATCCGCGTCGTCAGGGTCCCGGCGGCCCCCGGGCAGCGCCACGTGGCCGGACCACGGGTCACCCGCCACTTCGGCCCGACGGACGAACAGTCCCTCCGGTCCGCCTCTCCCGCCGGACGGTCGGAGAATCAGGGTGACAGCCGCCCGGAATTCGAAATCCGCTTCGGGGATGCGGTCCGACGCCCTGTCCGCGAGCGCGGATCGCAGCCGCTCCACCCATGTGACATCCGACACGAGCCCTATCCTCTCGCTTCCTCGGCGGCTTCCAGCAGTGACAGGTAGCTGACGTGCCTGTGTTCAGCGATACTGCCGTCCGTGACCGCTTCGATAACCGCACAGCCGGGCTCCGCCCGATGCCGGCAATCCGCGAACCGGCAGTGTTCGACGAGGGGCCGGAACTCGCGGAAGGCGTGTGCCAGGTCCGCCGGGTCCACGCCGGCCGGCTCGAAGTACTGGATGCCCGGAGTATCGGCCAGATATCCGCCATCGGTGAGCGGAATCAGCAAGCCGGCCGAAGTCGTGTGCTTTCCCTTACCGGTCTTCTCACCCACTGTCCCGACGCGCAGGTCAAGTTCCGGCATGATCGCATTCAGAATACTGCTCTTCCCGACTCCCGAAGGACCGGTGAACACCGTGATCCGGCCTGCGAGCCGCTCCTGGAGATCGGGTATCCCGGCACCGGTCGTCGCACACGTGCATAGTACGGGGTAGCCGATCTCGGAGTAGGCGGCGATCTCGGGGGGCACGCCGACATCTCCCGCCAGGTCCGCCTTGTTCATGACGATGACGGCGGGCAGGTCATGCAGTTCCGCTACGGCCAGCAGACGGTCGAGGAGCCTGACATCCGGCTCGGGCCGGGCCAGCGAGAACACGGCGGCCACCTGGTCCACGTTGGCGGCCAGGACCTGCTCCCGCCGTTTGGCCATCGAGTGACGGGAGAGACGGCTGTGACGGGGCAGAACCTCGGTGATCCGGCAGCTTCCGTCCTCGAGCTGCTCGAGTGTCACGAGGTCGCCGACCACCACGCGTTCTCCGGCGTCGCGCTTCGCCCTGCCGCGGAGCGAGCAGTCGTACGTGCCACCAGGAGTATGGATGCGATACACGCCGGCCGTGAACTGGAGAACTCGGCCGGTGAGAGAATCAGGCACGGGGAAGGGTTACGAGCCGGGTTTCTCGGAGCCGACCATCTCATCGAGACAGTTCCAGGCAAGCAGGGCGCACTTCACCCGCACCGGGAATTTCGCCACGCCCGCGAGGGCGCGCAGGTCGCCGAGGTCGGTGTCGGCCGCGGCGTCGGCGTCGCCATGCAGCATCCGGGTGAACGTGTCCATGATCGCCAGCGCTTGCTCGATCGTCTGGCCCTTCAGAATCGCGCCCATCATGGACGCCGACGCCTGGCTGATCGAGCAGCCTTTGCCCTCGAAATGAACTTCGGCGATCCGGTCGCCCTCGAGCCGGAGCATGAGGTCGATCACGTCTCCGCACAGCGGGTTGTTGAGCGTGAGCGTATGGGTGGCGCCCTCCAGCGGGCCCTTGTTCCGGGGTCGCCGGTAGTGATCGAGAATGACCTGCTGATACAGGTCCTGGAGGGAGCTGAGTTCAAGGCCGTCGCTGCCGTGACCGGGCTTTGCCATACGATTCAAGCCACTCCGAACAGTTTCGCCGCGAGCCCCAGCGCGTCGACCAGGGCGTCGATCTCCGAGCGCGTGTTGTAAAGGTAGACGCTGGCGCGGGCCGTCGCATCCACCCCGAGGTGCGTCATGAGTGGCTGGTTGCAGTGGTGGCCGGCACGAATGGCAACCCCCTTCTGGTCGAGAATCGTGGCCAGGTCGTGGGCGTGAATGTCGGCATACCGGAAGGAAATGACTCCCACGCGGTCTTTTCGCGGCCCAAAGACCTCGAGACCGTCCACGGCATCCAGACGCTCCAGGGCATACGCCGTCAGGTCGGACTCCCAGGCGTGGACGCGCTCCAGGCCAATCCGTTGCAAGTAGCGAATCGCTTCTGCGAAGCCGATCGCTCCGGCGATGTTGGGGGTCCCTGCCTCGAACTTGTGCGGCAGCTGCGCGGCCGTGAAGCCCTCGAGCCGGACCTCCGAGATCATCTCCCCACCACCTTGCCAGGGCGGCATGTGTTCGAGGATCTCCCTCCGCCCCCAGAGCGCGCCGATTCCGGTCGGCGCCAGCATCTTGTGCCCGCTGAACGCGTAGAAGTCGCAACCGATGGCCTGCACGTCCAGCTGCATATGAGGCGCCGCCTGGGCGCCATCGACCACGCAGATAGCGTCGGCTTCGCGGGCCTTTTGCGCGATCTCCGCGACCGGGTTCACCACCCCCAGGGTATTGGAGACGTGTGTCACGGCCACGAGGCACGTCCGATCGGACAGAAGCCGGTCGTAGTCGTCCATCACCAGGGTGCCATCGGCTTCCACGTCTACGTAACGCACGGTGGCGCCGGCGCGCCCCGCGAGAATCTGCCACGGGACGAGGTTGGAGTGGTGCTCCATCTTCGTAAGAAGGATCTCATCTCCCTCCGCCACGTGCGCGGCACCCCACGTCCAGGCGACCAGGTTGATCGCCTCGGTCGCCCCGCGCACGAAGATCACTTCGCTCGCGGACGGCGCGCCGATATGGTCGGCCACGACCTCACGCGCTTCTTCGTAGGCTTCGGTGGCCCTGATGCTCAGCTCGTGCGCCCCGCGGTGCACGTTGGCGTTGATCTCCCGGTAGTACGCGTCCACCGCTTGAATCACCGAGTACGGCTTCTGTGAGGTGGCGGCGTTGTCCAGGTAGGCCAGAGGATGTCCGTGCACGAGGCGGCCGAGGATCGGGAAGTCAGCCCGGATGCGCTCGATGTCGTAGGCGGGTCCCGTCTCGAGGTCCAAGGTGGGATCAGGTGTGTCCATGGGTGCGCCCTGGCGCCTTTCCTGGCCCGGCTCCGTGGAGGTCGGGTCGTCAGCCGACCCGAACCTGGATCTCCTCACCCTCCACGCGGGCCTCGTACGTTTTCACGGGCCTGACCGCGGGAAGGGCCCGCGGCGCCCCGGTCTCCAGATCGAAACGAGCGCCGTGGAGGACGCAGGTGATCTGTTCGCCCACCAGCTCGCCCGAGGAGAGAGCAAACTCCTCGTGCGTGCACTCATCGTGCAAGGCGAAGACGCGATCGCCCACGTGAGCGAGCACGATCTTCTCGCCGTCCAGCTCGACCTGAAGCAGGGTCCCGGCGGGAACTTCCTCCAGCCGGGCCACCGTGCGGAACTCGCTCATCGACCCTCGATCTTGGCCTCGATGGACTCGCGAATGCGGGAACGCACCCCCTCCCCGGGAACCCGCTCGAGGACCTCGTCGAAGAACCCGAACACCAGCAGGCGTTCGGCCTGCTCCCGGTCCAGCCCCCGGCTCATGAGGTAGAACAGCATCGTGTCGTCCACCTGGCCCACGGTGGCGCCGTGCGAGCACTTCACGTCGTCCGCGCCAATCTCCAGGTTGGGCAGCGCCACGGCGCTGGCGTCCTTGCTCAGGAGCAGATTGCGGTTGGTCTGATAGGCGTCGGTAAGCTGCGCGCCCGGGGCGACCTTGATCAGGCCACGGAACACGCTGGTCGAGCTCGCCGCGAGGGCCCCCTTGTACAGGAGGTCGCTGTGGGCGCTCGGTGCCTCGTGGTGCTGCAGCGTGTGGTGATCGAAGTGCTGGTCCCGGTCGCCGAACCACAGCGCGAGCATCTCGCTGCGCGCACCCTCGCCTTCCAGGTGACTGGTTACGTCAGATCGGGCAAGGTCGGCTCCGAGCGTGACGTTGAAGCCGTTCAGCGTGGAATCCTTGCCGGTGTTCGAGTGCTGCATGCTGAAGTGCTTGACGCCGCGGCCGTACTGCTGAACCGCGAGGTAGCTGACCGTCGCACCTTCTGCCCCGAAGATCTCGACCCCGTTTAGGCTCAGCGACTCCTGCTCCATGTCCGGTGACACGTATTCGTCGATACAGGTGACCCGGGCGCCGGCTTCGGCGACGATGAGCGAGTGGGTCGACACGACGCCGCCTTCCTCGTCCAGATACCGGAAGGCGTGCACCGGATGCTCGACGTCCACTTCCTGCGGGACGTACAGGAGGTACCCCCCGGAGAGGAGTGCCGAGTGAAGAGCCCACAGCTTCTGCTCCATCGGGGCCACGTCGCTCTGAAACAGAAAACGTTCCAGGAGCTCCGGCCGTTCCGCCGCGACATCTTCCAGGGGCGCGTAGATCAGGCCCCGCGCCTCGAGGGCCGGATCGATACGAAGGTGTTCCAGGCAGCCGTTGTGCCGGACCATGACGCCGGCACGGTCGCGGTCGCTCTCCATCGCCTTTCGAACGGGCGCGGGGAGTTCGTCGAGCGTCACCCGCTCGCCTTCACAGCTCACCGGCGCATACGACTCCGGATCGAGTTTCGCGAGGTCCGTGTAGCGCCATTCCTCGCTCTTCCGGGTGGGCATCGGGGTATCGACGAACACCTTCCAGGCTTCGCGGCGCAACCGGCCGAGAAGGGAAGGTTCGTGCACGGCGCGAACGAAGGTTGCCAGGCCGCGGGCGATCGAATCGACCGCGGGTCCACCCGTATCCGTGCTCACGTCGCTGGTCACCGTTCCTTCGGCCAACGTCATTCTCCTTGCTTCGGAGGCCGGCGGCGTGTAACCGCCAGACCCCGGAATCTATCTGTGCTGGCGGCGTCCGGCCTCAGCCGACGCTGCCCTCCATCTCGAGTTCGATCAGTCGATTGAGTTCGATCGCGTACTCCAGCGGCAACTCCTTGGCGATCGGCTCGATGAAGCCGCGCACGATCATGGTCATGGCCTCTTCCACGGACAGGCCGCGGCTCATCAGGTAGAACAACTGCTCTTCGCCGACCTTGGACACGGAGGCCTCGTGCCCGATCGACGACAGATTCTCGTCGATCTCGATGTACGGGTACGTATCGGTACGCGATGTCTCATCCAGGAGGAGCGCGTCGCACTCCACGTTGGACTTCGAACCCACCGCGCCCTCGTACACCTTGCACAGTCCGCGATAGGAAGAGCGTCCCGTGCCCTTGGATATCGACTTCGAGACGATCTGAGAGGTGGTATGCGGGGCGGCGTGTACCACTTTGCCGCCCGTGTCCTGGTGCTGCCCGTCGCTGGCGTACGCGATCGAGAGGATCTCGCCATGCGCGCCTTCTCCGACCAGATAGCAGGACGGGTACTTCATGGTGAGCTTGGAACCGAGGTTCCCGTCCACCCATTCCATGTTCGCGTTCTCGTGCACCATCGCCCGCTGAGTGACGAGGTTGTACATGTTGTGCGACCAGTTCTGGATCGTCGTGTACCGGAAACGCGCCCCCGGCTTCACGATGATCTCGATCACTCCCGAGTGGAAAGAATCCGTGGTATAGCTGGGCGCCGTGCACCCCTCGATGTAATGCGCCTGGGCGTCGTCCTCGACGATGATCAGGGTGCGCTCGAACTGGCCCATTTGCTCCGAGTTGACCCGGAAGTAGGCCTGGAGCGGAATGTCGACGTCTACGCCCTTCGGGATGTACAC
>JABDQB010000164.1 GCA_013042495.1 Gemmatimonadota bacterium | reverse complement strand
TATGTCTATGCGCCCTTCCACGAGGTCCAGTAGGGCCGCCTTTTGCTCGGCCGGCGTGCGCATCCGCGAAAGCGCCGCCACCCTCACCGGATATCCCGCGAGTCGCTCGGCGAACGTGTGGAGGTGCTGCTCGACCAGGATCGTGGTAGGGGCAAGCACCGCGACCTGTTTTCCATCCTGGACGGCCTTGAACGCGGCCCGGATCGCGATCTCCGTCTTGCCGTAGCCGACGTCACCGCACACGAGTCGGTCCATGATCGTAGGCGATTCCATGTCGCGCTTCACGTCGAGCCACGCGGATCTCTGGTCGGGGGTGTCCTCGTAGAGAAAGGACGATTCCATTTCGCGCTGCCACCGGGTATCCGAGCTGAACCCGAAGCCGTCGCTCACGCTGCGATGCGCGTAGAGATCGAGGAGCTCGGTCGCCATCGCGCGGATCGACTCTTCCGTGCGGCTCCTGAGTGTCTTCCACTTCTTGCCGCCCAGTTTGTGAACGGCGGGGGGGCGGGCCGTAGTGTCCGGGTCGCCGACCCCGGTCCATTTCTCGATGAGATCGAGGCGGTAGTGCGGTACCCGGAGGATCTCGCCCTCGGCGTACTCGACCTTGAGCGTCTCTACGGTCTCCTCGCCGACCCGGACACGCTCGAGGCCTGCGAACCGACCGATTCCGTGATCCAGATGAACGATGTAGTCGCCCGGTGTCACGGATGCGATGGACTCAAGGGGGGCGACACCATGCAGTCTCCGGTGTCTCCGGACGCGCCGCGATCGCGCGAATATCTGATGGTCGGTGAGGACGAGCAGGGGTTCCGGCCCGGGGATATGGAACCCGCCGCTCAGGCCACCAACGGCCACGTGAACTCGGGCGGCGAGCTTTGTTCCCGCGGCATCGGCCAGGATTTCCTGCATTCGTTCGAGCTGTCCCGAGCTGTCGCACAGGATGAGGGCCCGGTCACCCCGATCCAGCGCGACCCTGATCTCGTCCACGAGCAGGCCGATCCGCCTCTCGATCGGCGGATGCGGGTCGAGTCCGAGACCCACGGTGGCATCGCCCGCGGGTGAATCCACATGTACGACGGCCAGCCCGTTCAACTGTGCGCTAACCGCTTCCGGCGGCAAGACGAGATCTTCGGCGGGAAGGGCGTCTTCGTCTCCCAGGTCCTCCCGCGCCTGCCGGATCTCCCTCCACAACTGGGTGCGCCGCGGTTCGTCGCACGCGGAGCCCTCGAACAGAAGCAGAGTGTCCAGCGGCAGAAGTTCGAGGAGGCTTCTTCGCTCGCTCGATCTGCCCGCGTCTTCGAACAGTTCGGGGGAAAGCGCGACCGGAAGGATCGTCGCCTCCTCCAGCCGCTCCGTGGACCGCTGCGACAGGAGATCGAAGCGGCGCAACGACTCGACGCGCTCGTCCCATAGTTCGATCCGCAGCGGTTCGTCGGCGCCGAAAGGGAAGACGTCGACGATTCCGCCCCGGACCACGTAGTCTCCGAGCTCGCGCACACCTGTCGTGGCTTCGAAACCCATCGAATCCAGCTGTTCCGCCAACTCCGCCCTGGACGTCTGTTCCCCGACGCGCACGGTTATGCCGAAGCCACCGCTGGTGCTGACCGGGGAGCGCTCCACCAGTCCGCGAGACGTCGTGACGAGGATTCGAGCCTCCCCTTCCAACAGGGCCGAGATGGCTTCGGCCCGGCGACTGGAGATCTCGACGTGGGGGTCGGTCTCCTCGTAAGGAAGGGTCTCCCGCTGCGGCATGTACCGCGCGACCGCCGAAGTCCCCAGGGTCTCGAGGTCGGCGAACCGCAACTCCGCGTCCCCGGGAGTGTCCGCCACGAGGACCACGTGTCTGCCGGTCTCTCCGTGCAGGGTGGCCGCCAGCAGGGAAGGTCCGGCTCCCGGGAGTCCCTTGACCGAGATCCGTTCTCCGGGCGCGGGCCACCGAACATCCTGGCGGGTGCGCAGCATGGACTCGAAGCTGGCCCGAATCACGATGGCGGTTCCGTTCGAGGGGACCCGTGATACGATGGACTACGCTTGCCCGCCGTGGCGAGTGCCGCTTCCGCCAGTACCAGCGCCAGTGCGAGGCCGGCCAGATACGGGGAGATCGGCGTGCCACGGCGGCTGCCGTACATCCCGGCCCGCCACTCGGATTCCGTCCTGGCTACCCGGGCTTCCCGCGCACCGAGGGCACCGGTTAGCCGGGCCGCGGGTGCCGCCGCGAGATCGGACTCCGACGCCGGGACGACGGCTGCGAGGAGCGAGGTCACATCGTCTTCCTGGTAGATCGTGTGTATCCCCGCCCGCTGCGGCACGTAGGGACTCCCACCGTCCACGCGGATACGACCTCCGGCAGGATCTGACACCGAGTCGGCTCCGAGCGGAAGAGTCGCGGCCACGCCTGCCGGCACCGGAGGTGGCAGACTGCCGCCAAGTCCCGCCCAGCGGAACAGAACGACCTCTGTCAATGGAAGCATGGCCGCCGTCACGGGCAGTTCGGTGTGTCCCGGGACGAGCGGAGAGGCCATCAGCACGTACCTTCGCCCGGAAACGCGTCCCGCGACCATCCACGGCGAGTCGTCTGCCGTTCGAACGAGCACCGTATCGGAGCCTGCGCCGACGCCGCGCAGTCGGCTGCGGCCCTGCACCCGAATCGACTCGAGTCCGGGAACGTCGGGCGAAGGTCCTAACGACGTGCTGCCGGGCGTGTCTTCGATGTCGATCCTCCAGGGCACGGCGAGACGTTCGAGCGTGGCGTTGAATCGGGCCAGGAGTCCCTCGTCCTCCGGCGGCGTGAGTATCCAGGTGGATGCCGCCTCGACCGGCAGTCGGGAGGAGGGCACACCCTCCACGAACCACGCGTCGGCACCGCCCGGCTCCGCCCCGAGACGCAACCACCCGGCCCTATCGAGCGTCTCGAGCGCTCGGGCGACGTAACTGTCCGACGGGCCGACATGCCGGACCACAGGGGGCGCGAAGGTCCGCAGAACGAACGGGCGCCTATCATCCGCTCTCAGACCGGACGGCGGAATCTCGACCGAAATCGCGTGCTCTCCCGGGCCGGGATCCGGGAGCCGAAGAATGGCCGATCCACCCGACTCAGCCCGGGCGATCGACACCGTCTGTCCGCGGATGCTCAGGCGGACTTCGACGGTGTCTGTCGCGGATCCGCCCGCCAGCAGGTTTACATACGCCGCACCGTCGCGTCCCGCCCCGGGAGGATCCGTCTGCACGCTGGCGACCACTCCGTTCGCCGGCTCCCCCTCGGTCACCGATGCCACAAGCCGCACATCGGCGGGCAGCGCGAGCGGATCAAGTGGGAGTGAGGATGCCTGGAGGTCCGTCATCACTGCGATTTCCCTGGGTCGCGCGGTGCCTGGCGGGAGTAGACGGAGAGCCTCGCGAACCGCGGGGCCGAGGTTCGCGGCGGCATCTGTCGCCTGCACTGCCGCGATGGCCTGCGAGGCCGCTGCCGCCGATACCCCGGACGCCAGCGTCGGGCCGGCCGCCGGCACGACCCAGAAGCGATCTCCGGATCGAGCGGCGCGGATGAGGTCCATTGCCCGTCCCCGCTGCTGATCCAGGAGCGTGGTCCCATCTGCGACGCGGTTCATGCTACCCGAGTTGTCGATCACCAGGACGACGTCCGTGGCCTCGTGATTCGAGACGTCTCCGCTGCCCAGAAGCGGGCCGGCAGCGGCTACGGCGAGAACGACAACCAGCGCCACACGGACGGCCAGGAGCAGACGGTCCCGGAGCTTGAGGGCGCGCGCACTTCGGTCCCGGGCCCGATGCAGGTATCGAATGGCCGGGAATGCCAGTCTGCGCCGGGTGTCCCTGTGAAACAGGTGCAGGACGACGGGCAGTGCCGCGAGCGCCGCCAGCCCGAGCGCCCAGGGCGCGAGAAGGCTCATCCGAGCCGGGACCTCTTCTCGAGGTACTCTCCGAGCACGACGCCGAGGGGCGTATCCGTCGTGAACAGGTGGTAGTCCGCTCCCATTCGCCGGCACTCCAGGCGCCAGGACCGCACTGCCTCATCGACGGCTCGCTGGTACTCGGGACGCAGTCCGGCCGTGTCGGTCCTGATTTCCGCTTCGTCCTCGGGGTCGAAGAACACCGCATCTCCCACCTGGGGAAGGTCCCGTTCACCGGGGTCCATCAGGTGGAACACCAGCACCTCGTGCCCCCGATGCCGGAGGAAATGGAGAGCCCGGAGGGTCTGATCCGGCTCTACCAGCAGATCCGAAATCAACACGACCAGCCCTCTTCTCCTCATCCGGAGCGCCACCTCCCGGATCGCTCCACCGGCATCGGTGGTCCCAGATCCGCGCAGCCGGGCCAGGGAGCCGAGAAGGGTCCGGAGATGCCGGCGTGTGCCTCGCGGCGGCACTCGGATCCGGATCCGGTCGTCGAATGCCAGCAGACCCACCGCGTCCCCCTGCCGCAGGAGCAGGTAGGCCAACGAGGCCGTCAAAACCCGCGCGTACTCCAGTTTTGCGAGCCATCGCCCGGGTTCCGACGTCCAGTCCATCGATAGACTGGTATCGACGGCCAGATACGCCCGCAGGTTCGTCTCTTCCTCGTACTGTTTCACGTAATAGCGGTCGGACCGGGCGTACATCCTCCAATCCACGTGGCGCACGTCATCGCCTGGCACATAGGGACGGTTCTCGGCAAACTCCACGGAGAATCCCCGGTGAGGAGATCGGTGGAGGCCGATCAGGAATCCCTCCACCACGGAGCGGGCCACGAACTCGAGATCGCCCAGAGCCGCCAGATCCGCCGGATCGAGCCGCGCCACGGCCGCCCGACCGGGGGCCGCACGGCGTCTCGCAGTATCGTTGGTGGAACTTCTCACATCCATTCCGACTACTCGGGTGTTGTGCTCTAGAACGATGGCGCCGTCCGGCACCAGGGCGTCTCGTAAATGGGCGCGCGCAGAGCCCGCCGCAAGCCCGCTCCTGGCATGGCAGTGTCGGGTGGGGTTGCACACCGGGCGTGCCGGGTTGTTCCGCCGCACGTTTCTCGGTTCCGGCGGTCCGGGGCCGGCGGTCCGAATGTCGAGAAAGGACAGGTTTCAATGCTCACGAGTGACTTCACGAAGGCCCTGCCCGTCGCTCTCGCGGCGGTGTTGGTGACAGTGTCCACGGCTTGTGGTCAGATGGCGGCCGGCGTTGACGAGGATGCGACACGTGCCGCCAACCTCATCACGGAAAGCAATCTCCGGCAGCAATTGGGCGTGATCGCCCACGACTCCATGCGCGGGCGCGACACACCGAGTCCCGAGCTGACGCAGACGGCCCAATATATCGCTAGCCAGTTCGAGTCGTTCGGCCTCGAGCCGGGGGCCGGCGATGGCTACATCCAGTCGTATCCGATGACCCGGATTCGACCGGCGAGCGAGGAATACCAGGTGTTTCACGTCTCGGGCCCGACGGGCGAGATCGACCTGAAGTATGGACTGGACTTCTTCGTGCAGGCCACGGGTGGGAGCTCGGAGGCGGACGGACTCCTCGTCCTCGTCGAGAGTGCCGCGGACATGCCGAGTGCGTCGAACCAGATCGCGGTCCTCCGGGTCACTACCGCGAACATCCGGCAGGTGTTCGGCGGCCGACTGCGTGAGGCGATCCGAGCCGCAAACCCGGCCGGCCTCGTGGTGATCATGGATCTTCCCAAGGCCCAGTTCGATCGCTTCCGGGGCTTCCTGGGGAGCGAGCGAGTGGTGTTCGGAGAGGTCGAGTCCGAAGGTGTGCCGGTGGTCTTCGCGGCCCAGGAGTCGCTTCCCGCCGACCTCTCGGACCAGATCGTGGCCGGAAGCCTGGAGGACGGCTGGACGGCGCGTCTGGCAACGCGAGCGGACGCTGATGTGGAGGAAGCTCCGAACACGATCGGCCTGCTCAGGGGCTCCGATCCGGAGCTCCGGGACGAGTACATCCTGATCACGGCCCACATGGATCACGTGGGGGTGGGTCGGGCGGTCGACGGCGACTCGATCTACAACGGCGCGGACGACGACGGCTCTGGCACGGTGACCGTCGTCGAGATCGCCCGCGCTTTCGCCAGCCTGAACGAGGCTCCCCGAAGGTCGATCATCTTCATGACCGTGAGCGGCGAGGAAAAAGGTCTGCTGGGTTCGAGGTACTACGCGGAGAATCCGACGTTTCC
>JABDQB010000159.1 GCA_013042495.1 Gemmatimonadota bacterium | reverse complement strand
TCCCAACCCGGAACGAAGATCGGCAGGTCCCGCTCGGCCGCCGCCACGAGCCACGAATTCGCCGGGTCGATCTGGTAGGCGTGTTCGAGTCTCGCCTCCCGGATCAGGCGGTAGAAGTACTCGTGCGGAAACCAGCGCTCGCCAGCCCGATCAGCGTCTTGCCACAGCCGGAGGACCTCTCCCTCGAGAACCCGGAACGCTTCCTCCTCAGGGATGCAGGTGTCCGTAACGCGGTTCAGTCCCCGATCCAACAAATCCCTCTCGCTCTGCAACGTCAGGTTTCGCCAGTCCGGGACCCGCTCGTAGTGATCGTGCGCCACCAGATTGAAGAGGTCTTCCTCAAGGTTGGCGCCCGTGCAGGTTATCGCGTGTACCAGGTCACGGCGGATCATCTCCGCGAGGGAAAGGCCGAGCTCCGCCGTGCTCATGGCTCCGGCCAGCGTCACCATCATCCGGCCGCCTCCCTGGACATGCATCCGGTAGGCATCGGTGGCGTCGACCAGCGTTCGCGCGTTGAAGTGCCGGTAGTGTTTTTCGACGAATTCTCGAACGCTCATGGTTCCATCCCGGGCGTGAGGTAGGACGATCGGCACGGGCCGGACACTAGCCGGGAGGTCCGTCCGCTGCAATCGTTAGAGGGTTCGTCGGGGTGGCTGTGAGGGATCACTGCAAAATGGGGTAGAGCATGAACGTCCAGTTCTGGGGAGCGGCCCAAGAGGTTCCCGGCTCGATGCATCTCCTCAAGGTCGGAGATCGGCGGATTCTGCTTGACTGTGGCCTGTACCAGGGTCGCAGGAAGCACGCGTTCGAGCGGAACCGGAACTTCCCGTTCGAGCCGTCTTCCATCGACGCGGTCGTTCTCAGTCACGCCCACATCGATCACTGCGGCAACCTGCCGACTCTCGTCAAAGCTGGCTTCCGAGGTAAGATCTACTCGACCCCGGCGACGCGTGATCTCTGCCGGCACATGCTCCTGGACTCCGCCCACATCCAGAAATCGGATGTCCGATACGTAAACCGAAGGCGCAAGCGGAAGGGTCAACAGCCGTTCGAACCCCTGTACCAGATTGGCGACGCTCGCAAGGCGCTTTCCCGGTTCCGGCCGGTCCACTACGGCAGCGGGTTCGAGCCGGTACCCGGCATCCGCGCGACCTTCATCGACGCCGGGCACATATTGGGCTCGGCGTCGGTCGTGCTCGATCTCACGGAAGGAAGCCGTACCCGCCGGCTCCTGTTCTCGGGTGACATCGGGCGCAAGGGCCTGCCCATACTTCGCGATCCCCAGATCGCCGCCGGCGCCGACTACGTGATCATGGAGAGCACGTATGGCGACCGGGAACACGAGCCGCCGTCCGGCGCCAGAGAGTACCTGCGACAATGCGCGGAAAGCACCTACGCTTCGGGGGGCAAGCTGCTCGTCCCTTCTTTCGCTCTCGGCCGGACGCAAGAAGTGGTGTACCGGCTCAACCAGCTATGGGAAGACGGTGAATTGCCGGCCATGGACGTATTCGTGGACAGCCCCCTGGCGATCAACGTCACCGAGGTCTACAGCGATCACCCGGAGTGCTACGATCAGGAAATGCTCGACACCATGGCCTCCGATTCGGACGGAGACCCTCTCGGGTTCCGGAGACTGCGGTACGTGCGCTCCGCCGAGGAGTCGAAGTCCCTGAACACGCGAAAGGGCCCGGCGATCATCATCGCGGCCTCGGGCATGTGCGAAGGTGGCAGGATTCTGCATCATCTGCGCAATCACCTCGGCAAGCGGAGCACCACGGTGCTGTTCGTAGGCTACCAGGCGCAGCACACTCTCGGACGCCGGCTGCTGGAGGGAAACACTGAGGTCCGGGTCTATGGAACTCCTGTCCAGGTTCGGGCGCGCGTCGAGCGGGCAGACTCATACAGCGCCCACGCGGACCGGACGGGGCTCCTCGGATGGGCGGAAGCGGTGCGCGAACGCGGCCAGGTGCTTCGATACTTCCTGGTGCACGGCGAAGCCGACAGTGCGGCGGCACTTGCGGATGACCTTCTCGCTGCGGGGACGGCCGACGTGGTGGTGCCGGAGCGGGGCGCCGAGTTCGAACTGGTGTGACCGCCGAGTCCCGTCAGGTGGCGTCCGCGGCCCAGTCCTCCAAATTGTCCCGGATCAACGCCACGGCATCATCCACGGTGTCCACGCAAACGGGGATATCCAGATCGTCTGGGTCGGCGAGGTTCCCCTCTTCCGACAGCCAGGCTTTGCGACCCCACTCCACGAGGTCCGGCCACATGCTCCCCACCATGATCAGCGGCCGCCTCTTCAGATGACCGACCTGGCAGAGCTGCCAGACCATCAACGCCTCGAGCGTCGTACCGATCCCGCCACGCATGACGACGAATGCGCTGGACAGCTGCACGAAATGGTGCAGGCGCGAGAAGAACGTCCCGTGGTGGTACAGCTTCTCGACGAAGGGGTTGGGGGCCTGCTCGTGCGGGAGCTCGACGTTGAGTCCGATCGAATACGTTCGGTTGGCCACGTCGCCGAGGAGCTCACCTTCGTTCGCAGCCTGCATCAACCCCGGACCGCCGCCCGTGATGATGTCGCATCCCATGGCGGCCAGCTCCTGCGCCAGCCTCCTGACTTCCAGGTATAGCTCGTCACCCGCGTGCATGCGGGACGAGCCGAAGACGGTCACCCGGTAGTACGTGGGCCGCGGCGGCATGACGCCGGCGAGGTCGTCCACTACGCCCCACAGCTCGCGAAGCGACTTTTCCATCGCCTTGTACATCTGGCGCGACGCCTCCTGCGACAGGGCCGGCGTTTCGATCCGAAGCGCCTCGAGCCCCTTCGTGGGGTCGCCTCCGTCGGTATCCGTCATGTTCGTCATCCTCGGGTTAACGGTGCGTCGGAAGGTAAGCCAGACGGCGCGCCCTCTCCAGAGCGGTGAAGGACCGACAGAAAAGCCCCGTTCTCCCCTCGGGCCGCGATCTCCACGTTCCAACCCGCCCGTTCCGCCACGGCAGACAGCGTGTCCGGGTCCACGTACAGCTGGCTGAACGGTGCACCGCGCCCGCCGGCGAATTCGAGCTGGAACTGGATCTCGCCTACGTAGCGGCCGTCCTCTCGCAGGGCCAATCGTGTCCCTGCCTCGGAGCGCCAGCCCGCGGCAAACCGCCTCATGTCGGTGGAGTCGGCGATGATCCGGCCCCCAGGAGTGACGAGGCGATCCGCCTCCCCGAGAAATCGCTCGAGACCGGCCAGCGTCTCCGGAAGTCCCCAGCCGTTCATCAGCATCAACAACGTGTCCCATCGGCCGGCGGGGGGCTGGAACACGCTTCCGCCCCTGGCATCGCGTATGCCCCTGCGTCTCAGCAGGTCAACCAGCTCGGGGAGGATCTCCACCGCGCACACCGGGTGTCCGCGCTCCTGCAGAACGAGGGAGTGGCACCCGGCCCCGGCGCCAAGGTCCAGGACGCGGCCCTCGCAGAGGTCCAGGGCCAGGCGCTCCAGAGCCGGAAACGCTTCGACACCTCGGAAGAACCACTGGGCAGGGAGGACGTCGGAGTCTCCAAGGTCATCCACGACGAGCAGCTGGGCATCAGCCTGTCCGGCCGCGAAGGCGAGCAGCGCCCGCGCGTGCGGCTCCCAGCAGGCCCGGACGGCGACCGATACGTCATATTCTGGATCGAACGCCGTCAATGCGTCACCGCCGGTCTCACGTCCGCTCGCCTCCGTGCGCCCGCAACTGGTGCCGCCCGGACCTCGTCGCGGTACTTTCAGGCGGTACCCTTTCGAGGAGCCCGCCGTGGATCTCGATTGCCCGTTCTGCGACCCCGGCGCCGATCGGATCTGGATCGGCCGCGATCTTACGATTGCCACTCCCGACATGTACCCGGCCACCGATGGTCACACCCTCGTTCTCCCCCGACGGCACGTCCAGAGCGTATTCGATCTGGCGGAGGAAGAGTGGGACGATCTTTGGGACCTGGTGGCGGTCGTTCGGAACGAGCTTCGGTCCACACACGGACCCGACGGGTTCACGGTCGGAATCAACGACGGTCTCGCCGCCGGTCAAACGATAGCCCACGCGCACGTTCACGTCATTCCGCGTCATCTCGGTGATGTAGCGGATCCGACAGGAGGTCTCCGCGGTATCCTGCCTCACAAGGCCCGGTACTGGGAGCGCTGAAGTCACGGCCCGGCCAGTGCAGCCCGCCGGGCCCCGATTCACTCCGAATCAGCCTGGCGGAAAGTCCTTCAGCAGTTTCGTAACCGCCGCCTCCACCGTCCGGACCCGCTGCTCGGGAGAGTCCATTTCGTCGATCGTCTTGGAGGCGCTGCCGCGCCACACCAGCTCGTTCTTCTCGCGATCGATGAAATCCAGAATCAGCGTACCCTCGGTATAGGTACGAACCGTAGTCGTCGTCATGCCCCCGCCCCAATAGCCGCCCCACCAACCACCCGCCCCGTAGCCGTAGGTATCGTACTGCTGCTGGTCCTGGGTGCCGGTGTGGTAGGCGATCAGGACATCGGCCGCGTACGGGTCCGCCTTGCTGAACCCCTTCACTGCGAGGTCGTCGTCGACGGCCGCGTACATGCGACGCAGCATGATCTCGCTGACGCCTCCCTCCGCTCCTTGCTCCGTCCACGCATACGTCGACAGGGCACTGAAATCATAGGACTCATCCCAGTCGGACGTCGTCGAAATGCCGGAACATCCGGCCGTGGCGAGCGCCAGGCCGGCGGCCGCGATCCAGGTCTTCATGTTGCTCTCCCGCCGTGGGTGGGTGCGAAACCGAGGCACAGTCTACTCCCTCGCTGCACGGGTAACAACTCTGTCGCTGCAGGTCGGATTTCGCCCCATCCGCGAGGGCGCGCAAGTGTCTTGTGACAGCGTTCACGTGCCTATATCATGCGGAGTTAGCCTCACTGATCCTCGATTGAGGAGTGGCCTATGAGACGGGTTTACTCCCTGTACAGCACCTCGGTCGGCAAGAAGTACACGATGGCTGTGTCAGGTGCGATCTTCGTGTTGTTCGTGATCGTCCACATGTTCGGCAACCTGAAAGTGTATCTCGGACCGGAGGCCTTCAATCACTACGCGGAGGGCCTTCGCGAATTTGGAGAGCCCTTCCTCGGTTACGAATGGTTCCTGTGGGTCTTCCGCGCGGGCCTCGTTGCCTTCCTGCTGATTCACACGGTGGCCGCGTGGCAGACCTCCAGACAGAGCTGGGCCGCCCGGGGACAGAAGTACAAGAAGCAGGAGAAGCTGGTGTTTCACTACGCGTCCCGTACCATGCGGTGGGGCGGAGTGGCTCTCCTACTGTTCGTGGTCTACCATATCCTGCACCTGACCACCGGAACGCTCCACCCGGATTTCGTTCCTGGCGATGCGTACCACAACTTCGTCACCGGATTCCGTTCGGTGCCGGTCGTGGCTGCATATACACTGGCTATGATCGCGCTCGGATTGCACCTGTACCACGGGATCTGGAGCGCCTTCCAGACCATGGGCCTGGACGGGCCGCGTACCAAGAGGTGGCGCATGCCCATGGCCCTTGCGGTGTCCCTGATCGTGGTGCTCGTGAACCTGTCATTCCCGGTGGCCGTTTACACCGGGATTCTCCAGTAGAGGGGAGGGAGACATGGAGCTGCGCTCGAAGGTCCCCTCCGGTCCAATCGACCAGAAGTGGACGAAGCACAAGTTCGACATGAAGCTGGTGAATCCAGCCAACAAGAGAAAATACCACGTGATTGTTGTGGGTTCCGGACTTGCCGGCGCCTCGGCTTCCGCGACGCTCGCAGAGCTCGGCTATCAGGTGAGTTGTTTTACCTACCACGATAGCCCGCGGCGGGCCCATAGCATCGCGGCGCAGGGCGGTATCAACGCGGCGAAGAACTACCAGGGAGACGGCGACAGCATCTTCCGGCTGTTCTACGACACGGTGAAGGGTGGCGACTTCAGGGCCCGCGAGGCCAACGTCTACCGTCTGGCCGAGGTCTCGAACGAGATCATCGATCAGTGCGTGGCCCAGGGGATCCCGTTCGCGCGTGAGTACGGCGGCCTGTTGGACAACCGGTCGTTCGGCGGCGCCCAGGTGTCGCGGACGTTCTACGCCCGGGGGCAGACGGGACAGCAACTGTTGCTGGGGGCCTACCAGGCGCTCATGAAGGAAGTGCACCGGGGGCAGGTGAAGCTCTACAACCAGCAGGAGATGCTGGACGTCATCGTCGTGGACGGTCAGGCGCGCGGGATCGTGACGAGGCACCTCGTGACGGGGAAGATCGAGACGCATCTGGCGGACGCCGTAGCCCTGGGCACGGGTGGTTACTCGAATGCGTTCTACCTCTCCACGAACGCCATGTACTGCAACGTCACGGCCGCATGGAGGGCCTATCGACGGGGGGCTGGATTCGCCAACCCGTGCTATACGCAGATCCACCCGACCTGCATCCCGGTGGCCGGCGAGTACCAGTCGAAGCTGACCCTGATGAGCGAGTCATTGCGCAACGACGGTCGCATCTGGGTGTCGAAGACCGTGGACGACGGCAGGGCTCCCGGGGACATCCCGGAGGAGGAACGCGACTACTACCTGGAGCGCATGTATCCGGCGTTCGGCAACCTGGTGCCGCGGGACCTGGCGTCCCGGCGGGCCAAGGACATGTGCGACGAGGGGAAGGGCGTCGGCGATACGAAACTCGGCGTGTACCTCGACTTCGAGGACGCCATCGAGCGCCTGGGAGCTGACGTGATCGAGGCGCGCTATGGGAACCTGTTCGAGATGTACGAGCGCATCACGGGAGAGGATCCCTACAGAGTCCCGATGCGCATCTATCCGGCGCCGCACTACACCATGGGCGGATTGTGGGTGGACTACAATCTCATGACCACGGTCCCCGGACTGTACGCGATCGGCGAGGCGAACTTCTCGGATCATGGCGCCAACCGGCTCGGTGCCAGCGCTCTCATGCAGGGCGTGGCGGACGGATACTTCGTCCTTCCATACACGATCGCCGACTACCTGGCGCAGGCGAAGCTGGATCCGGTGCCGGAGGACCATGCGGAGGTGCGCGGGACTCTGGAAGACGTGCGGTCCCGGACCGACCGTCTGCTGGCCCTCGACGGAGACCGAACCGTCAACAGTTTCCACAAGGAACTGGGCCGGATCGTGTGGGACAACTGTGGCATGGGACGGAGCGCCGCGGGTCTCAAGGACGCCCTGCAGAAGATCCCGGTTCTTCGGCAGGAGTTTTGGGAAAACGCGAAGGTCGTCGGCGAGGGGGAGTCGATCAACCAGGTCCTCGAGCGTGCCGGCCGCGTCGCCGATTTCCTCGAACTCGCGGAGGTCATGTGCCTGGATGCGCTGGTTCGCGAGGAGTCCTGCGGGGGCCACTTCCGCGAAGAGCACCAGACGCCGGAAGGCGAGGCGCTCCGTGACGATGAGAATTTCACGCACGTGACGGTGTGGGAGCATACCGGACCCGATAGTGCCCCGCGGGAGCACCGCGAGCCGCTGGAATTCGCAAACGTTCCTCCGACCCAGAGGAGCTACAAATAATGAAACTCAAGCTTCACGTGTGGCGGCAGGCGGGACCCTCGGAGCGGGGCCGGTTCGTCACCTACGACACGGACGCCAGCGAGCACATGTCGTTCCTCGAGATGCTCGACGTCGTGAACGAGGAACTCGAGTCGAATGGTGAAGAACCGATCGTGTTCGACAGCGACTGCCGCGAGGGGATCTGTGGTACGTGCGGAATGGTGATCAACGGCCGACCGCACGGGCCCTGGAAGCGCACGACGGTGTGCCAGCTCCACATGCGCGAGTACGGAGATGGCGACGAGATCTGGGTCGAGCCGTGGCGCGCCGACGGATTTCCCGTGCAGAGAGACCTGATGGTGGACCGTTCGGCCTTTGACCGAATCGTCGCGGCGGGCGGCTACATCTCGGTCCGAACGGGAAGCGCCCCGGACGCGAACGCGATTGCGGTGGAGCAGGTCGATGCGGAGAAGTCCATGGACGCGGCGTCCTGTATCGGGTGCGGCGCCTGCGTGGCGGCCTGCCCGAACGCCTCGGCGATGCTGTTCACGTCGGCCAAGGCGGCTCACCTGAATCTGCTTCCGCAGGGACAGCCGGAACGTTACGGCCGGGTGCTGGACATGATCCTGACGATGGAGGCCGAGCAGTTCGGCACGTGCACGAACCATGGCGCGTGCGAGAACGCCTGCCCGAAGGAGATCAAGATCGATGTCATCGCAATGCTGAACCGCGACTACATGAAGGCGCTATTGAAGGCGAGTTGAATCCCGGGGGCGAAGGGCACATGGCGGGCAGGGGCGACTCCCCGCGTCGCCGCACCCTACCCGCCACGTGCAGACAGCGATCAGCGGGACAGACGGATGACCAGATCCCCTGCCACCCGCTGGAACACGTCACGCAGTTCAGCCGCCGAAGGCGCGAAGTACATTCTGCCGGCCGGCTGGTTCGAATTCACGCTCCCGTGTTCGTTCGCGAGCTGGGACAGGTAATCGGTGTCCGGTCTCTCCAGCTTCGAGCCTAGAGGATTGCCGAGACCGATCGCGTAGACGAAGGCGTCCTCGTTCCGAATCTGGTTGGCGGCGGCCAGGCCCATGTCCCTCGCGATCTGCCGGCCGCGAACGCCATGCGGCGGATGCCCTCCCTCCTTCCAGATCTTGCAATTGACCACGTTGCGGCACGCGTCGTCGGCAGGCCACTGCCACCGATCCATGGGTATATCATCCGGGTTGTCGAAGTAGCCTCTGACCACGTTCCATTCGTTGGCGGCCACCGCCATGATGCGCCGATCTCCGCCAATCGTCCCCCGGAAGGCCGTCGGTCGGCCGTCGGTAAAGAACACAACGACTTTCACGGCCCTGTCCCTGGCCTTCTTGCCAGTGAGCTGGTCGTAGGCGAGCTGCAATCCCTCCGCCGTGTTGGTCCAGCCGACGGACGCCATCCGGTCGATCTGGCTCTTGGCCGCGGTCCGGAACGGCGCCTGGAGCGGCAGGCGCGTCTCGCCCCGGGTCCCGAAGGAGACGACAGACAATTGGTCCAGGTCGTCGCTGAAAAAGTCTACGAAGCTGCGCGCCGCGTCCTGCAAGTCGTCCCATGCGCCGGCAGTCCCCAGGGAGCCGGACTGATCGACGACGAAGATCAGGTCGACGGGCGGCACGACGGCCGTCGCCGTGGAACCGACGTCGACCCAGTTTCGTCCCAGAAGACGCATCAGAGAGGTGCGCATCGGGCGCGTTGCAGTCACGGTCACCGTGTTATCGCCGTCGGCGTTGATGCCGAAGACCACGTCGACCTTCGTGCGCGG
This sequence comes from Gemmatimonadota bacterium, assembly GCA_013042495.1. Lineage (GTDB taxonomy): Bacteria > Gemmatimonadota > Gemmatimonadetes > Palauibacterales > Palauibacteraceae > Benthicola. The sequence continues at coordinate 1,988 of JABDQB010000159.1, read as the reverse complement.
GTCGTCCGGAAGTACGCCGTTGGCGCGGGAGACGGCCAGGGCCTGGTTTCGAGCCGAGGACTCGCCGGATCTCAGGGCACGGGCGCCGGCAAGCACACCGGCGTCCACAGCGCGGGACAACTCGGACCGGGCGACGAAAGCCCTTCCGGAATCCAGGACCAGACCGGCCATGCCGAGCAGGATGACCATACCGCCGGCGATGATCACCAGGACGGCTCCCGTTTCGTTGCGCAGTTGCATGGCCAGGCGACGCAAGAGGCGGCGAACGGTGGTCACTGCAGACACGTGGGCGCGCATGACGACTCCTTTCGGACCTGCGAGCTATGAAGCGGCTAGAAGACCGCCCGCTCGTAAATGGGGTCTGGAAGGGCGCTCTCAAACAGGCGCGCGAACGGGGTAATCGGGCTGTAACGGTAGAAGATCTCGACGACGTAGTGCGTGTTTCCCGCCTCCATGCCATACGAGGCGAACGAGACGGGGTCGGTCCCGACGGCACCGAGCAAGCTGCGACCTTCGAAACCGGGTGAAGACACTTGCTCGAGGATCTCGAGTCCGTCAGCCCTCACGCCGATCCGGGAGACTACAGATCCGCCTCGCTCGATGAACTTGAGGTCGCTGCCATTCGCCGCGACGACGGTGAGCACGGTGTCGAGGCGTGTGCCTCGCGAGGCGATGTTGGCCGCCTCCCGGCTGAGGCGCGTCAGCGACTGCGAGACCGCCAGCGCGTTGCCGAGTTCCACCATGCCGAGAAACAGGAACAGCATGAGCGGAAGCACCATGGCAAACTCGGCCACGGCCTGTCCGCTCGATTCGCCCATCCTGAGCCTACCGCGGGAAAGGTTCATTCTTCATCGCCGTTCGAACGGTGAAATCAACCGGAGGGAGGACATCTTTCAATCCGGGCAGGAAGTAGCGATACGTGAACGAAACGCTGACGGTCACGATCTCATCAGGCCCGCCACCGTCGGGCGGATCGACCACGATCGAATCCGCAATGGCCAGGGGACCGACGCTCTCTCGAATCACCTGCCGGATCGATTCGATCCGCGGGATCGGTTCGCCCGTATCCGGATCCGTGAACTGTTGTCCCGTGACGGCGTAACGCGCCGCTTCGGCTACCGCGTGCTGTGCCGTCAGATGGGAGAGTCCCAGACGTCCGAACTCGAAGATCCCGAAGATGAGGGAAGCGATGAGAGGCAGGACAAGGGCGAATTCGACCAGCCCCGACCCGTGGCTCCCGCGCAACAGCCGATGCGTTGCGCTGCCGCGATAGGTGGCGCTTTCGCGCGCCTGAGACCCGCCAGCCCCGGGCTCAGCCCGAAGCCACGTTTTCCACATCGCCATCGTCGACCTCCAATAGCCCCGCCTATTGCAGATCCGAGCGACTGGCCCGGTTTACCTCGAAAAGGGCTTTGAGAATAGGGATAACGGGTACAGTTGTCAACTCTGGCTGAGGCGAGGGGGAGAGACGTGCCGCCGCTGAGGAGAGGAAAGCCGGAGGCCCCGGTGTGTGGAAAAGCATGGAACACGGTCCTCGCGAGGCAGCGGGGCCCGCCCACTACCGGGTGTTGCGTCGAATCCACACCGACACTGTCGGGCTCGATTTCAGCCGCGGGGTCTCTCCACCAGCACCTGTGTCCATCGGTCCCTGAAAAGGCCGAGTCCCTCGTGGGTGAACGTGCAGTCTTCAATGTTCGCGCGGTGCGGGGGGCTCTCCATCCAGAGGTCGATGACGGTCTGCGAGCCGCGGACCGTCAAAGCGATATTCTCGGCGATCACTCCGCGCCATCGCACGCCGCCGCTGATCAACCTCCTGTAGAGGTCCCTCCCATCAGGGGTGAGGTGATCGAAGAAGTCACGGTGGAACATGTCCGCGCTGTGAGCTTCGGCCACTCGCGCGGTTGGCTCGTGCCACTGCAGGGGTTCGCAGCCCGCCTCCCGGCGACGCTCATTCACGAGGTCGTGCAGAGATGAGAGCGCTCGTGACA